>CAIJOU010000521.1 GCA_903822375.1 Candidatus Hydrogenedentota bacterium | reverse complement strand
CCTCGTGTGGCTGCATGGTGAGCAAAACGTTCTTTGGGAACGGGCGACGCGGCGCGGTGTTCCGCCATGGCTGGAGGGTGAAGGCGGGGAGAAGAAGTTTGCCGAACAAACGGCGCATCGGGAAGAGGTGCTGCAACCCTATGCGGACATCGTGCTGGACACCACGGTGGGGACGCCTGAATCCCTTGCACAGCAATTGACGGAACGGTTGGGCGAAGAGATTGCGGTGCGCCAGACCGCGGCAAACACCTATGGCGAGATTGTCCGGGTGACCACGTTTGGTGAAAGCCACGGCAAGGGCATCGGTGTCGTCATGGACGGCGTGCGCCCCGGCATTCCCTTCAGCGTGGAAGACATTCAGCATGAACTGGACCGTCGCCGGCCCGGGCAGAGCAAGGTGGTGACGCAGCGCCGCGAGGCGGACGCCGTGCACATTCTTTCCGGCGAATACGAGGGGCGCACCACGGGCGCACCGATTGCCATGGTCATCTACAACGAGGACCAGCGATCCAAGAATTACGACGATTTGAAGGACCTGTTCCGGCCCGGTCACGGGGACTTTACCTTCTACAAGAAATACGGGGTTCGGGACCATCGTGGCGGCGGCCGCCAGTCCGGCCGCGAGACGGCGTGCCGGGTGGCCGGGGGCGCATTGGCTTCACTCATACTCAAGCGGCAGGGTGTGAAGATCGTTGCCCATGCCATTGAGATAGCGGGGATTCGCGCCAAGAAATATGAACCGGAGACGATTGAAAGCAACCCCGTTCGCTGCGCGGACCCGGATGTTGCACCCGCCATGGAAGAGGCCATTCTGGCCGCGCGGGGTGACAAGGACTCCGTCGGCGGCATCATCCAACTGGAGATATACGGCCTGCCGCCGGGGCTTGGCGACCCGGTGTTTGGCAAACTGGACGCGCGCCTGATCAGCGCCATTATGACCATGGGCGCCGTGAAGGGCGTTGAGGTGGGCGACGGATTTGCCATCACGGCACTGCGCGGGAGCGAGGCCAATGACCGCATGGCGGACGGGCGCTTTGTGAGCAACCACCACGGCGGCATACTGGGCGGCATCTCCACGGGGGAACCGGTCATCATGCGCGTGGCGGTGAAACCCACGGCCTCGATCGCGCAGAAACAGGAAACGTGCAGCATTGGGGGAGGCAACGTGGAAGTGGCCGTGCTTGGAAGGCACGATCCCTGCATTGTGCCGCGGGCCGTGCCCGTGGTGGAGCACATGGCGGCGCTGGTGCTGTTGGACGCGTTTGAGATACAGGCGCGGCTCAATCCGGACTGGGCGGCGCAATATTATCCTCCGGTACAGGAATAGCACGGATGTTCGGGAAGTCCAAGTCCGTCAAGCTGCCATTGGGCGCTCGCATTGCCGCGAGTGCGCGAAAACAGATGGTGCGCGGGCTTATCGTGGTGGTCCCGCTGGGCGTGACGATCTATGCGCTTCAGTTTTGCTATGACCTTACGGCCGGATTCCTCGCCCCCTTTATCCGGGAGATCACCGGCACCCTTCCCGATGCGGTGATTATTGCCGTGTCCATTGCCCTGTTTCTCGGACTTCTTTTCATACTTGGGATGATTGCCGCGCTGACGGCGGGCCGGCGGATCATTGCCCTGTTCGAGTTCATCATCCGCCGCATTCCGCTGGTGAAGTCGATCTACGGCGCCTCGAAGCAGATGGTGGATGTGCTGAGCCCCAAGGATGCCGAAAGCAACTATGAAGCCGCCGTTCTGGTGGACTTTCCGTATCCGGGCGTCAAGTCGCTGGCATTCATCACAGGGCGCCTGACGCTGCAGGACGGCATAGAATACTACCGCGTCTTTGTGCTGACCACGCCCAACCCGACCAGCGGGTATCTGGAGATATTTCCGAAAGACTTTGTGGAGGCCAGCGGCCTTTCCGTGGAGGATGCCTTAAAGGCGTCGATGTCCGCGGGCATTCTCATGCCGGAGGTCATGAAGGACGGCCCGATGCCCAAGTGGGAGGGTCGCGAACCCGGCATTGGCGCGGCGGAGCATCCCGAGATCAAGGCGCCGGTCAAGCCGTCGTATTGGTCGAGAAACAAGGCCATTATTCGCAACCGGTTGCTGTCCGGTCTTCTTTTGCTCGTGCCGCTCGCCAGCACGGTGGTGGTGGTGCGCTTTATTTTCGGATTGACAGTGGCGCGAGTTACACCGGTCACACAAGTGTTCTTGGCAGACATGCCCCACGCGCTGGCAATGGTCCTGTCGGTGGTGATCTTTATCGTGGGGCTTTGGCTGATAGGCGCCGTGGCCACGGCGGTGGTGGGGCAGCGCATTATTGCGCTGGGGGAATACCTGATCGAAAGGATCCCCATGGTCAGCGCCATATACGGCGCATCCAAGCAGATTGTGGGCACGCTGGCGATGCAGAAGGACGGTCCCACCGCGGGACTCGAAGCCCCGGTGCTGGTCGAATTCCCCTATCCCGGCGTTCGGGCGCTGGGATTCCTGGTGGGGCGTGTTCGCCGCGCCGACGGCACGGAACTGTGCAAGATCTTCCTGCCCACGGCGCCCAACATAAGCGTTGGCCTGTTCCTGCTGTACAAGACGGAGGATGTGCGCCTCTGCGGCATGTCCGTTGATGAGGCGATACGGGCTGTGGTGTCTGTCGGCATTTTGTGTCCGGACCGACTGACGCTGACAGCTGTTGCCACTGCGGATATGGTGGAAGGCGGCGCGTGAGGGGCGGGAACCACGGAGCCCATATTGTCGACAACTGCATGACTTCCGGCGCGGTGCTTAATCCATGCTATGATCGGAACAGTGCAGTTGCGGTCCGGTGAATAACTTGGAAAGTCCAAGCTCCGATTCTCAGACTATTCGATGCGGGCGTCTTAATGGGGCGTAGAGGAATGGCAATGAACAAAGCATCGGCGATGGGTTTCGCCCTTGGCGTACTCTTTCTGGCGGGAGTCGTTGGGCTGTCTGGCGGAGGGGGATCCCAGAAGGTGCCGCAGGCCAAGGTGACACCGATCAGCGTCGGCGGTGACAGCCGTGTCGCCGCGAGCGAGGAATCGGCGGAGTCTGACGGCGGCGGGGGCAAGGTCGCAGAGAAGAAACCGGTTGACTTCAAGCCTGGGGCCAACGAATTGCTGGCCAAGGGGGAATCGAAGGGAAACGGTCTGAAGATATCGCGCTCGGTGACGCCCGGCGGTTACCGGACCGGACAGGCGCTGGATGTCATTGTCAGTCTTGTGGCTGAAGGCAAAGACAAAGTGACGGCGCTGGCGCTGGTGGAACAGTTGCCAAAAGGGTGGAGCTTTCAGGAAGTGTCGGGCGGGGCGAAGCCGGTTATCATGCCTTCAAAGGGTGCCACGGGTGAGCTGACCTTTGTCTGGGTGCAGGTGCCCGCGTTTCCGTGCACGGTCGCGTATCGGATCGTTCCTGGGCCGGAGGTAACGGGAGCGCAGGAACTGCAGGGGCAGGCGGTTTACAGGCAGTCGGGCCCGGAATTGAGGACGGAGATGGTGAAGACGGCGGTATCGCCTGCGGTGCCGTAGAGAATCAGGAATCAGGAATTAGGAATTATGAATTAGGAATTGAAGCAGAAGCAGCAGAAGAAGAAAGAAAGAAGGAAGGAAGGAAGGAAGGGGGGTTAGGGTTTGTGGGGGGTGGGGTGGAAGAGGGCAACAAGGTCGAGGGCGCTGTCGAAGGTATCGGGTGTGGCAAGTATTGTCGTTGTGGCCGGGGGCAGCGTGGGAATGGGGCAGTCTCCGAGGGCGACCAGGCCGGAGGGGGTGCGCACGGCGGCCTTTCTCAATGGGTCCGCCGGGGAAAGTGTCATGGCGGCCCAAGCGGACAGGGTGGGTGAAAGGTCCCAACCGTCAGGCTCGTTGACCATTCTGAAGCGCAGAAGGGCTTCCAGTTCGCGTTGCCAGGATTGCCAGTCCGGATGTGGCGGTTGTTTGGTGATGGTGGCCATGTCAAAAGAACCCTGTACGCCGAGATAATAGAGCAGTTCGTTGGACACGGAACTGACATCCCGGACTGGGAGCGGGTCAAAGCCCGGGGGCGGACCGCCCGTGGACGGAGTCGACCACCGCCGCAGGTACTGCATGGCGGGAAGCACAAGCTCGTTGTAGTTGGAGAGCGCATTGGCGGGGACGGAATCGGGGGGACTGAGTCGGGCCAATTGGACAACGGCAAGAACAATCCAGGCGGTGCTGGCCGGGTTGTGCACGAATGAGGGCAGTGCGGACGCGGTGTCTGTCCGCAAAAGCTCGGGAAGCGCAGGGGTTGTGCCGGTGCGGCTGTCTTTGGCAAGCAGCGGGGCATAGAAAAACTGCAGTTGCCGCGCGGCCTGGTCGGTGAAGCCGGAAAGATGCCATGCCAGCGCGGTCCAAGCGGAAAGCTCGGGCCAGGTGGCGCACAGGGGCGGTTGAGCGGCCGGTGCGGCAACGACGGTTCCGCTCTTGGAGTCGAGCGCGGCAAAAAGAACCCTCAAATCCCGCAGTGCGCGGTCTTGCTTGTCGGCGTTGTCGCTGAGACGGGGTGACGCCGGGGATAGCAAGGCGGCATACTCGGCCTGTGTTTCCGATTGAAGGGCGTCGAAGCCTTGCTTGAGGGCGGTATCAAGGGCCTTGTCCGCTTCTGTGCGGTTGCGCCCAAAGGCGATGAAGACCTCTGCACGATTGGGGGATCTTCCGGAAGCGGGGAGGACCGTGACGGTCACACCGACCTGGCCGAGCGCTGCGCTTTCTGCATGGGGGCGTTTCTCGCCGTCGCCGAATTGGCAGGTGATTTCCCGGGTGGAAAAGGCGGTGGCGCACCATGCGCCGTCCTGAAAAGACGACCACTCTGCGGGCGTCGCGTGGCTTTCCTGGAGACTGCGCGCGTGGTCCCAGTCCTGGCGGCCCGGGTGGGCGGGACGGAACTGGTACAGGCGCGCGCGTTGCGAATCAAAGAAGGAGGCAAACCCGCAACTGGCTTGCGGCAGGGCTACGGGCAGCGCGAGCGGAAGGCGGTCAAATGGAACCGGGGCGAACTGCTGAAACCAGGAGATTGCGCCGAGGGGTTCGGATGCGTCTATCTGGATGCGCGCCGCCATGAGGCCATTCTTGGGGGACACAAGGAGGGTTTGCGTCGCCGTTGCCTTCAGCGCCGCGCAGGAGGACACAAACTCCAGTATGGCGGATTCAGGAGAGGGCGGGCCCGCCTTCTCGGTCTTCCATGCCGCCCCGGAGAGCCAGTCGGCCTTTCCGCCGCCTGCGATCCCCCATTGACAGCCGGACGGCGTTGCATTGGCGGGATCGGCAGGGGCTATCTGGTTGAACGCGCCGGAATGGGGCCAGAGGAGTGTGCCGACCCGGCCGGTGGAATCCACACCGGCCACAATGCCGCCAAAACCCAGGGTGTACAGAGGGCGCGACGGGCCAAAGACGTCGATCCAGGGATGGGCAAAGGCGGCGTGCGTCGGGACGAGCAGAGCGAGGAGAAGAATGGTAAGACGGTGAGGGGCGAGGTTGCCTGTCCAACGTTGCGGAAGGCCGGCGGCAGGAGCTGATGCTTGCCCGGAGATGCTCACTGTTTGTGCTCCGGTTGCTGTGAGCCGTCGGCCAGCACACCGTTTAAGAGAAGGCCCTCGGCGGTCCAGCGACCGGCCACCCGCAAGGTGCCGCATTTTGACAACGCGCGCATGACCGGTATGAATGCCGCATCGAGATCCTTTTGATTTGTTTCCGGCAGCAACTCGTGCGCAGCGGCCCAGTTTGCCCCTTCCATGATAGTGGGGGCGGTGCGTTTCCAGTCCAGCGTGATGACAGCATCGTCCTCAATGTCCGGGCGCGAGGTTTGGGAGGCTGATGCAAGAGCGGCCGCAAGGGGTTCCCGGGTGGCCAGATAGTACGTGTCGTCGCGCTGGAATCCATAGAGGGAGAATTGGTCGCCGAAGAGGGGGAACATCCAGCCTGCGCAACCGTTCCACTCGTAGGGGAGCAGTTTGTTGGCGTTCTGGGGTGCGAGGAGGAACTTGGAAAAGCCCTCTCTTGCGGCGCAGGCGGCCGCCAGCCGGGGCAGGGGCGCTCCGGAATCGGTGGAGAGATCGTAAAAAGCGAAAGCCATCGGAGCGTCAAGCGGCCCCGTGGCGGAGAGAAATTGAGGCAGGCGGTTGAGACTCCAGCGGGTGACCAGCCCGCCAAACAAACCGTCCGAGAAATCGGGCAGGCTGATGTCTTTCAAGAGCGTCGCAAGTTGTTCGGCGGACTGCGCATCAGGCAGGGAAAGAATTGCGGCGGGGTTGCCGGAGAGAACAGGTGCCTTCCAGGGGCCCGAGCTTCTGGGCGCAAAGCCCGCGCCGCGCATGATGCGGGCCTCAATGGGAAGTTGGCCGCCGGGTGTCAGGGTGAGGCGGGCCCGGAGTGGGGTGCGCAGTTCCATGACCAGGGCGTCGGGAGGGAGAGACTCAGGAAGGTCCAAGGTGACAGGCGGCGCGGCCAAAGCCTTCTCGATCAGTGCGGAACTGGATGAAAGGAGGAGGTATCCCCCGCGCCATGCCTGGTGAAGTTGTGCTCCCGGAAAGGCCCCGCCCGCGAAGACCCATGAGGCTGCCCGGGCGGCCAGGCCCGGATGCGCGCAGAGTATCCAGTTCCGGCCATCCGTGGCGGCGGCCGCGGAGCCGCCAAGCCAGACGCGCCACCGCGCGGGGGTCGGGCGAATGCCGGTCAACCGGCGTACGGACAACTCCATGTCGTGCAGCACGGGACGCGCCTCGTCTGACAGGTTCTTGGACAGGGCAGTGTTGGAAAGGCGCAGCCAGGACAGGGGCAGGTCGGGGGTGTAGGCATACAGGGGCATGCCTTCGGGGAGGAAGCCCGGATGGGTGGCGGTCTTGAGTTGACGGTCGGCGAAACCCGCGCCGACCAGGAGAAGTGCGGCGAGCAGCAGGCCGAACCACGCCGCCGTGCGGAGGCGCACGAGCGGTGTCCTAGCGTCTGAACTCGTCATCGAGTATGGTCGCAATGAAACGTTCTAGGGACACGGGGAAGTAGCGGCTTTCAGGAGTGATGATGATGCCCGTAGTAATGTCTTCCCGGCGTTCCAGTTCGTCCAGATTCCGGCTCAGAAGCTCATCGATGGTGTCGTCACAATGGCGAACCACAATGTGCTCGGAGGTGCATTCGACGGGGCGGTCCCTGAATCCAAGGAATCCGAAGATGCGGCCGGAAATGGAGGTGTCGACGTTGTCCTCCCCGAAAATCTCGCCGTAGCTGGGCGAATAGTGGGCGGGACGGAGCACGAAGCGCGGGGAGACCTGGACTTTTCCCTTGACTTCCGTCGAACCGCCGCCGCCCTCCAGTGAATTGCCCAGACAAACATAGGGCAACTCATGATAGCCACTGACGATGCCGTAGGTGGGGCGGCGCACTATGACTGTGCGCTCAAATATGTCGCGCATTTTGTCTGAATTTGCAGGCATGTATTGGTCTGATTCCTTGTGGGAAAGTGTACTGGGCGGGGCGGCAGGAGCGCAACCCGGCGGGGTACTGTGGCGGCACGCCGAACGGTTCTGATATCCTGTGCACGGT
>CAIJOU010000520.1 GCA_903822375.1 Candidatus Hydrogenedentota bacterium | reverse complement strand
GTCTTCCTTCCCCGGAGGGGAAGAATACGAATAGCCGGAGGTGACCGTAGGGAACCTCCGGAAAGCAGGTGTTCCGCCCTGTTTTCAACCCTGAAACGGGTTGAAGGGCCGCGTAAAGGACCTCTATCCGGAGGTTCCCTACGGTCACCTCCGGCTATTCACATTGGTCCCTGTCGGGACCCGAGAACAGCAACTCAATGCGATAGGACGGCCTGCCTTGGATTCCTCTTTGGGGTCGTTCTTATGAACATGACACCACTGCGTTCGACAATACCTTTGCGATGTGAAGGCCTCTCCGGAGAAACCCGTCTTCTTATCCGCCGAAGAGGGACCGCGCCGATCATTGCCGACTGTCGGGTCATTCCCGTAAACTACGATGCATTGGGGTATTGAGTGCCGCCAGGACGGTCATCAAGTGCGCAGCCTGGGCGGGCAGCCGTCGGCGCCTTTAGAGGCAGTAGGAACATATGGAATGAAACAGTTCATGTTGTTGGCCTTGTGCGTGTTCTCGTTTTCCGCCGTCGCCGCGGAGGTGTCTTTGCTGGATTACGGCGCCGCGCCCGATGACGGCCGGAACGATCTGGCCGCCCTGCGCGACGCCGCGCAATACTGCCGTGAACATCCGGACACCACGCTCGTCATTCCTCCCGGCGTATATGATGTGGAGGACGACGCTGCCGTGAAACTCATGAATGACGTCATTGGCGGGGCCTATGGCAACGACCCGCAGCGGGCGCTCTATCAGCCGGATTTCCCGCACGTGCGCATCCTTGATTTCACCGGCGCAAAGAATCTGACGGTCCGTGCAGACGGCGCGACACTGCTGCAGCAGGGATGGTATCAGCCGGTCACGCTGGACAACTGCGACACAGTGACGCTGCGCGGTCTCACCATTGAGCACAAGCGCATGCCTTTCAGCACGGGCAGGATCGTCGATGTCGCACGCGGCCATTACGATGTGCAGTTTGAGGATCGATTCCCGATGCCGGAAGGCAAACTGTGCGTCTTTATACTGCGCCTGTGGGACCCGGTGCGACGGGTCTACACGGGCGTCGAACATTGGGGGCCCCGAAACAAAGAAAACCTCCCCGGCAACACCGTCCGCTTCTTTGGCAAGCGCGACCCGGCCGAACTGGGCCAGTATGCGGTTGCCCAGCATTCGGCGCACGGCGCGGCCGCCATCATGGTTCGTCATTCAAAGGACATCGTGCTGGAAGATGTGTCCATTCACAGCCATCCCGGCATGGGGGTGGTGGGGCACCGTGTCCAGAACATGACCATGCACCGGCTGCGCGTGGTGCCCCGCGCGGGGGAACTCGTGTCGACAAACACCGACGCCACCCATTTCACCTCCTGCACGGGAACCGTTCTGTACGACGCATGCCAGTTCGAAGGACAGGGCGACGACAGTTCCAACGTGCACGGCTACTACCAAACCGTCAAAGAGAAGTTGTCCGACACCCGTTGCCGGGCTTACGTGAAGAAACAGAGCCCCCTCCATGCGCTGTCCAATGATTGTCCGTTGCCCGGCGAAACCATGGAACTGGTCAGCGCCGCCACGCTGAAGCCGTTTTCCGCACGGAAGGTTGTCAGTACCACGCTGGACGAAGACAAGCGCAGCTGGGTTATAGAGTTCGATGCGGCCCTTCCCGAAAACATCGCGGATTACCAGTTGATGAACGTCTCGGCTTTGCCGAAGCTTGTCATCCGCGATTGCCAGGTGCGGACGCACCGGGCGCGCGCGTTTCTGGTCAAGACCCGCGACGTGCTTATAGAGGGATGCACCATCGAAAACACGACAATGGCCGCGATTCATATAGGCGCGGAAGGGGGCTGGGATGAAGGAGCCGCCTCGCAGAACGTAACCGTTCGGCGCAACCGAATTATTGACTGCGGCGGTCTCAAGGGCGGCCCCGGCAGCGTGTCCTGCATTGCCATCAACGTCTCCTGCGACAAGCCCACCGAAGCCGGGCTGCACAAGCATATCCTGATTGAGGACAACCAGTTCGTGGGGGCCAATACGGAGGCCGCCATTCAGGTGGAAGGTGCTGACGATGTGACGGTACGGCGAAACCAATTCGATGCCTACAAGAAGCCCGTACGCGTGGAGTACAGCACAAACGTTCGCGTGGAGGGCAACACGGGACTGAAGGGGGAGGCAATCAGCGGTCTTTGACTGCTTTCGCCATGCTGGGCTAAACGGTCGGCGGAAACTGCTGCGCTTGGACGAAAGAGCGGCTTGCCCGCCCCCTGATGCCGCCTCTATAATGTTTCCGCACAGGAGCGTTTCTGGTCAATGTTGAACAAGGTCCACGGGGGCGGACGGTAAATTACCGTCAGAGCCTTAGATTTTGGTTGTTATAATTCAGTCCTTGCCGGGGGAAATTCCAATGACCGCCGAGAAAAGCCCTTCGCGCCCAACATGGTCGATGGCAACTTTGCGCAAAGCCATGCCGGCACCGACGCGCCTGTTCCCGACACGAATGTTGGCCCTGAAGATGGCGCTCTGTTATGCGCTGCTGGGCGCGCTGTGGATCTTCTATTCCGGTTGGTTGTTGCATCATCTGGTGCACGATGCGGCGCTCGAGGCGCTGCTGGAAAACGTGAAGGGATGGTTTTACGTCGCCGCCACGGCCGCACTGCTGTGGCTGGGCCTGAATCATTATTTCAGGGAGATTCGACGGTCGGCGGAGCAGATACAGGAAGACGAGAAACGCTTCCGCTCCCTGCTCGAAAAGGCTCCGGAAGGGATATTCGTTCAAAGCAACCGGCAGATTCTCTTTCTGAACCCGGCGATGCTTGGAATTCTGGGCGCGAAAGACGTTGAAGACTTGCCCAGCAGCGACATCATGTCATACATAGCTACAGAGTATCACGAAGCGGTGCAGGCCCGGATCCAGACACAATGTGAATCCGAAAAACCGAGTCCGCCCATGGAACAGGAATACTTACGGCTGGACGGCTCGCGCGTCGCCGTCGAAACCACGGCTGTTCTTGTTCGCTACCAGGACCGGGACGCGCATCTGGTATTTGTCCGGAATATCACGGAACGCAAGCGGGCGGAGGCCGCGTTGCGCGACAGCGAGGCAAGATTCAACCGTTTGGCCGAACAATGCGACACCTACACGTGGGAAGTGGACGCCCAGGGGCTCTATACCCAAGTCAGCCCAGTTTCCGAGGCCGTTCTCGGCTACCGTCCCGAGGAGATGGTGGGATGCATGCACTTTTACGACCTGCATGCTGATTCCGAACGCGAGGCGTTCAAGGAAGCCGCTCTCGCGGTTTTCTCGAAGAAGAAACCGTTCTTGCATCTTGAAAGCGCCGCGCAGGGCAAGGATGGCCGGTTGGTGTGGGTCTCCACAGACGGGCTTCCCATCCTGAACACCGATGGAACACTGCGCGGTTATTGGGGCACAGACACCAACATCACGGAACGCAAGCGGGCGGAGGCCGCGTTGCGGGACAGCGAGGAAAACTTTCGCCTGCTGGTTGAGAACGCGCCCCAGGGTATTTTCGTCCAGACGGACCATCGATTCGCCTACCTGAATGCCGGCGCGTTGCGGCTGTTCGGCGCGACCTCTTCGGAACAAATGCTGGGCCTGTCCGTGATGGACCGATTCCATCCCTCCCTGCATGAAGCCGTTCGCGCGCGCATCCATGCCCTCAATGTGGAAAGAAAGGAGGCTGCGCTGATTGAGCAGATTTACCTCCGACTGGACGGAAGCGAAGTCCCCGTCGAGGTAGCTGCGGTGCCCATTGTATTCGAGGGCAAGAGCGGCGCATTGGTTTTCGTTCGCGACATCACCGAGCGCAAGCAGGCGGAGAAAGAAAAAGCCACCCTCGAAGCCCAGATCCAGCAGGCGCAAAAGATGGAGTCGGTGGGACGATTGGCGGGCGGCGTGGCGCATGACTTCAACAACATGCTGGGCGTGATCCTGGGACACGTTGAATTGGCCCTGGCCCAGGCGGACCCGGCTGGACAGCTTCATGATGACTTGGAGGAAATCCGCACGGCGGCCATTCGGTCCGCCGACCTTACCCGTCAACTGTTGGCCTTTGCCCGCAAACAGATTGTTGCGCCCCAGGTGCTGGACCTGAACAAGACCGTGTCGGGCATGCTCAAGATGCTGCAGCGTCTCATCGGCGAGAATATCGATATCGACTGGCAACCGGGGGAGGACCTGTGGACGGTCAACATGGACCCGTCCCAGATAGACCAGATCCTGGCCAACCTGTGTGTTAACGCCCGCGACGCCATCGCCGACGTTGGCAGGATTTCCATCGAGACGAAGAACTGTACCTTTGACGAGGAGTACTGCTCGGACCACCCGGGTTTTGCGCCTGGGGAGTATGTCCGCCTCGTCGTGAGCGACAACGGCTGCGGCATGGCCCCGGAAACGCTGGCCCATATCTTCGAACCGTTCTTCACGACCAAGGGCGTTGGAGAGGGTACCGGTCTCGGTTTGGCCACCGTGTACGGGGCTGTGAGGCAGAACAACGGCTTCATCAATGCCTGGAGCAAACCGGGGTGCGGAACGACGTTCACGGCCTATCTGCCCCGGTACGCGGGCAAGGCCGAACCGATGCGGACCGATGGCGCGGCAAAACCGTACACGCCCGGCTGCGAGACCATCCTGCTGGTGGAGGACGATCCGTCCATGCTGAAGCTGAGCAGGATGTTACTTGAGAGACAGGGCTACACCGTGCTTTCAGCGAGCACCCCCGGGGACGCCATCCGCCTGGCCCAGGAGTATCTTGGGGAACTCCATTTGCTCATGACCGACATGATCATGCCCGGAATGAACGGGCGTGACCTGGCCAAGAACCTGCAACCCCTCTATCCGAACATCCAGTGCCTGTTCATGTCTGGCTATACGGCAGACATCATCGCTCCCCAGGGAGTGCTGGACAAAGGGGTGCACTTCATCCAGAAGCCCTTCTCCACACAAAAACTGGCCGCCACAATCCGGGAAGTCTTGGACGGCGAATAGGTCGGTTTCGGGTGGCGGTACGCGAAGGAACGCGAAAGCCACCGCGCCTTCGCAGTTGAAAGACGGTGGGTTACGTTTTGCTTCGCAAAACTCCACCCACCCTACGATTACTTTGTGGACGCTGCGCCGACTTTGAGCAGAACCGCTCCGCGGGCGGGCACATCAACCGTCAAGGCATCTTTAGTCTGTTCGAGGTCTTTCCACAGCCACAAATCGCGCACCGGTTGTCCGCTTTGAATGCCCAAGTCAGCCCATCTTGCCGTGACCGACCGCTTGAGCGGGGCACGGTTGAACAGCGCGACCGCCGTGGTTCCATCGTACAGGGGCCGCGTCCAGATTTCGGCGAGGCCGTCCTGCGCGCGCCGGCCGCCCGCCCTTCCCAACGGGTCCTGGTCGATGTCGAGCACCTCGTCGTTCGTCAGCAGGGCCTTCGTGAATTCGTCCAACTGCGCGAGGTCGCAGCCGGTCAGCAGCGGCGCGGCCAGCATGCACCACAGCGTTATGTGCGTGATCTGCTCGTTCGGTGAGAGCTTGGTCGGAACGGTTTTCGGGCCCCAGCCAACCTTTCCGACGACGAGCATGTCTGGGTCGTTCCAATGGCCCGGCCCGGCGAACGCCTCCATGGCCGTTTGCGCGAAACCGATGCCCGACACGCTCTTCCACGTGTCGCCGATGTCGCCGGTCGTGCGCCACAGATTGCCGCCGATTTCCTCGCCCCATTTCCACACGTCGCCCCGGCCGTACTGGCACAGGCTGTAGACGATGTCGCGGCCCGAGCGGTCAAGCGCCCCGCGCATGAGGATGTAGGGTTTCTTGAGCACGTCCAGTTCGCCAACCCTCGCGATGTCGCGGTAGCTGCACAGGTCGTACTTGAGATAGTCCACGCCCCACGCCGCGTATGTGTTCGCGTCCTGCTGTTCAAACTGGTAGCTGCCCGTGTAGTCGGCGCAGGTCATCGGTCCCGGCGACGAGTAGACGCCAAAGCGGAGGCCTTTCGCGTGGATGTAGTCGGCCAGCGCTTTCATGTCGGGGAATTTCTCGTTGGCGAGAATTTCACCGTTGGCGGCACGCGCCCCCTCCCATGCGTCGTCTATGTTCACGAACTGAAACCCATGCGCCGCAAGGCCGCTCGACACCATGGCATCGGCCGCGGCGCGCACCTTGGCGTCGTCGACGGCCCGTGCCCACACGTTCCACGAGTTCCAACCCATGGGCGGCGTCTGTGCAAGCTTGTGGTCACCGCCGATGATCGTCAGTGTGCGCGAAATACTCCCTTTTGCGCCGGACACGGTCAGCGTGACCTCCGTTGCGCCGGCCTGTTTGAGCGCGCCCGAAATGATTCCCGTTTGGGGGTCGAGCGCCAAGCCTTCGGGCAGACCCTTGGCCGAGAAGCTGAGTGGTCCGTCACCCGTCGCCGGAACCAGGAACAGGAACGGGCGCCCGGGCGTCGCGCCGGTCACGCGCGGCCCGTGAATGCGCGGCTCGAGCGGGTCCGCAT
>CAIJOU010000519.1 GCA_903822375.1 Candidatus Hydrogenedentota bacterium | reverse complement strand
CTTGGGGAAGGGCCGGGTCCGGTGACCTTGGTGCAAGCGTGCTAGAGCGATCTTAAGCATGGCGTCTTCTGGTTCAGAGGTCGTGGCCGCAGTAGGAGAGGTTGAAGCTCTTGTTGCAGAGTGGGAAGTCGGAGATCTGCTGGTCGCGCAGCGCCATGGCCAGCCCCGTCCAGTTGTGGAAGGAGGGGTCGACCACCTTGTACGCCGCGATGCGCCCTTCGCCGTCGGTCAGAACCGTGTGGCATATCTCGCCGCGCCAGCCCTCGACCAGCGAAACCGTAACGGAATTCGGCGCGAGCGGCCCGATTGGACGCCGCACCTCTCCGTCCGACAGGCTGGAAAGCCGTTCGCGAATGAACGCCACGGAATGATTGATCTCCTCCCAGCGCACATAGGCCCGGGCAAACACATCGCCCGTGTGCCATGTGGCCACCGGCATGTTGAAAAAACGGAAGATGCCGGAGGGGTATTCAAAGCGGACGTCACGCTTGACGCCGCAGGCGCGCGCGGGCGGACCCACCAGGCCAATGCTTTCGCACAGTTCCGGCGTCAATGCGCCGGTTTCCTCGAAACGGGCCATCACGGACGGCGTGTCCCACAGCAGTTCCACCGCGCCCTTGACGTCGCGGAACACCTTTTCCATGCGTTCGATCATTTCTTCGCAACGCACCGGGTCCAGGTCGAAGCCCAACCCTCCAGGTCGAACCCAGCCGCGGCCGAACCGGCTGCCGCAGGCCAGCCCCGTCATGTTCAGCCAGTCCCCGCGCAACCGTCCGCAAAACGACGCGGTGGGCAGGTAACCCACGTCGCCGGCCAGCGCGCCGAGGTCGCCGGTATGGTTTGCCAGCCGCTCCAGCTCAAGGGCCACGCCGCGTATTTCTTCCGCGCGCACCGAAACGCCGCCTCCGGCCAATGATTCCATTGCCTGGCAATAGGCGAGCGTGTGGCCGATGGTTGTGTCCCCGGCAAGGGTCTCCATGTAGTGCACGGTCCGCGCCGTTGGTCCGCCGGGCAGCGCGCGCTCGACGCCGCGGTGCTGGTAACCGAGTGCAATCTCCAAATGCATCACGTTTTCACCGTGGCATTGAAACCGGAAATGACCGGGCTCAATGATCCCGGCATGCACCGGCCCCACGGCCACCTCATGCACCTCTTCTCCCTGCACTTCAAAGAAGTCGGTGACGCACGGCTGAATAGAGTCGGCTGGGCCGCGCCCCCATGCGTCCGCGCCGCCACGATAGGAGCGGTGGTAGCGAACCGGCTTGAGCCACGGGTGCCCTTCGGGCCGAACGCCCCACTGCTCGGCAATTTCACGTTCGAACATGTGCGCCTGGGCGCATTCAGGTGTGAGCGCGGGATACTGGTCCGCCACTTCCGTGGCGACCAGCGCATAACCGCCCGAATCGGCGGCGCTGAGCACGGCATACAAACGCACCGTCTTCGCGCCTTCCACGGGACAGCCGAAGAGACTGAGCAGGCGCCCGCCGCCTTCGGTGGTCATCAGCACGGTCTCGCGAAAATCATCCATGTCCGCCACGGGAACCTTGTCCAACCGGGCGGTCTCACCGTTAAACAACAGCATGTCCGTGTCGGGGCTCATGGCGTGCCCTCCACGATGTTCGATGCCCGGCCGAGCATGTCCGCCAGTGACTCGGGAAACCACAGACCCAGAACCAGCAGCGCGCCCAAGGCGGCAACCGCCAGAACCCAGTCCAGCGGACCGGCCTGTTCCTGTTTTGGCGCGACAACGGGCTCGCCCCAGGCAATGTTGATGGCCTGCCGCAGCACGCCGATGAACACAACGCCCACCCCAACCAGGAATATGCCGAGCGTCCACCACGCGCCGTTGTGCGCCGCGGCGCGCAGAATCATGAACTCGCTCATAAACACGGCGAAGGGCGCGACACCGATCACGGCAAGCAGGCTGCCGAAAAGGGCGCGGCCCCACAGGGGCGCGGCGCGCATGCAGCCCGAAAGCCGGGCCGTGTCGTGGGTGCCGTACATCTGGTCAAGACGCCCCGCCGCGAAGAAGGCCATGGGCTTGCACAGGGAATGGTTCAGCGTGTGAAACAGGGCCGCCAGAATGCCCGGCCCGCCCAAGCCGAGCCCGACGGCGATAATGCCCATGTGTTCGACACTGCTGTAGGCAAGCAACCGCTTGAGATCCGTCTGAAAGAGAATGAAGATCGCGGCAACCACAATGGACACCAGGCCGAGCAGCAACACCAGCCGCGGTCCCCAGCCGTTGTGCCCCGTGGCGGCATCCACGAGCGGCAGATAGCGCATGATGCAGTACAGCGACGCATTGAGCATGAATCCGGAGAACAGCGCGGAGACGGGGCCGGGCGCCTGGCTGTGCGCGTCGGGCAGCCAACTGTGCATGGGCGCCAGTCCGGCCTTGGTGCCGTAGCCCACCAGCAGGAAAAGGAACGCAACCTTCATCAGTGCGGGATCAAGACGGGACGCGTTTTCCCGCAGATTGCTCCAGAGCAGCATCTGTGCCCCCTCCAGATGCAGGTGCTCCGCGGCCGCACCGGCCAGCAGCGTGCCCATGAAGGCGAATGCCACGCCGACCGAGCAGATAATCAGGTATTTCCACATCGCCTCCAGCGAGGCGGGCGTGCGGTGAATGCAGATCAGGAAGGCCGTCACCAGCGTGGTCGCCTCGATGCCAACCCACATGATGCCGATGTTGTTCGACAGCAGGACCAGTCCCATGGCGGCCAGCGCACCGAACCAGAGCGCGCCAAAGCGCCGCGCGCGGTCCCTCGGAAAACGGCCGGCCTTGGCCTCTTCGCCGAAGTAACCCGGCAGATAGAGCGAGGAAAGCGTGAACACGAGCATCATCACCGCAAGGTGATAGGCCGACAGGGCATCGAGGCGCAGCCAGGACCAGGCCGTTTCGACGGCCGACCCGTCATGCACGGCCCATACGCAGCCAAGGGCAATGGCCGCCGTCAGCACCACGCCGGCGCGCACTGTCCACAGAAGCGTCCGCACCGACGGACAAACGAGGCTGAGCGCCGCGCCCGTCGCGGGCAGCAGCAGCACGCTCCATAGCAGTATGGGAACAAGGGTCACAACTCAGCCTCTCAGCATGTCCAGTTGGTCCACTTCCAAATGGTCAAACTCGCTGTTGATGTGGTACACGGCCACGCCCATTACAAACACCGCGGCGAACGCATCCAGCAGCACGCCCATCTCCACCAGCAGCGGCAGTTCATGCAACAGCACCACGCCGAAAACGTAGACGCCGTTTTCCAGCACGAGATAGCCGACGATCTGGTTCACCGCGTGGTTGCGGCTCACGATGATGAACAGGCCCACGAAGATCATAAAGAAGGACACCGGCGCGGCCAGCGTGGACGGCGAACCGGCGAACACCGGAAGCCGCGAGGACAGCCATGCCGCGCCTGCCAGAGCTATAAAGCCCACCACCATCGACATGGTGTAGCCCACGGCGGGCCGCTTCTCGCGGCGCACATCGGCGTCGCGCAGCGCGCCCAGCATGAGCCGCGGAAAGACCACACCCTTCAGTCCGATGGTCACGAGCACAACCATAACGGTCCAGGCGGTCGGCCCGCTCTGGCGGACAAGCAGCGGCAACAGTCCGAGGGCAAAACCCTGGACCGCCACGGCATGCACGCATGACCGCAACTGGCTGAGCCCCAGCAGCAGCAGGTTGGTCACCACCAGAACAAGCATCACACTGTCAATGGACAGATTCATTCGTTCACCTCAGCAGCAGCACAAAGGCCAGGCCGGAAAGCAGCACGGCGCCCACCAGCAGGCGCGGCACGCGCAAGAGCCGAAGCCGGGCCATGATGGACTCCACAACGCCGACGCCCACGGCAAGCGCGAGCATGGCGAGCCAGGCGACAAGCGTGTCGACGGCACCAACGCCCGTGTGGAACGGCAGCAGGATTCCCGCAAGAAAGGCGCCGAGCACCCACAGCTTGAGCGCGGCACCGTACAGGATGAAGGCAAAGTCCGGGCCGCTGTGATCCAGCACCATCACCTCATGGATCATGGTGAGTTCAAGATGGGTGTTCGGGTCATCCACGGGAATGCGCGCATTCTCCGCCAGGAACACAACGAAAAGGGCCGCGGCCACAAGCAGCAGCGCCGGGCCGGTCTGGGCCCAAACGCCCGCGGACAGCGCCGGAAACATCGTGGAAAGCGAGAAGGAACCCGTGATGCGCGCCACCGCGGCCAAACCCAGCAACAGCGCCGGCTCCGCCAGGGCGGAGAACTGCACCTCACGGCTGGCACCCATGCCCTCGAAGGGGGAACCCGTGTCGAGCGCGGCCAACACGGTGAAGAAGCGCATCAGTCCAAGCAGATAGGCCAGCAGAAGTAGGTCGCCCGAAAAGCCCATGAGCGCGCGGGAACCGCCGAACGGCGTGATGGCGGCCGCCACAAGCACGCAGGCAAGCCCGACCATCGGACCCGCGCGAAACACCCAGGTCGTGGTGCGGCTGTAGACCGCGCCCTTGTGCAGCAGCTTCCACAGGTCAAAATAGGCCTGGAGCAGCGGCTGTCCCCGGCGGCCCGCAAAGAATGCCTTGGTCCGGTTGATGACACCAAGGAGCAGCGGTGCCGAGAGCAGCGCGAGCAGAAAGTTTATGACTGGAAACAGGGTCATGAGTTCATCATCCGAGACTGAATATCAGAAAAGCGATCAGCGTGAGCGCGATATAAAGGACGTACATCTGGACGCGGCCGTGCTGCGCCCCGCGCAAATGAGCCAGCAGTTGGAGGGTGCGCGTGAACAGCGGGTCATAGAACCGGTCACGGAACGGGTCGGGGGTCTCCGACGCAAAGGAAGCCGCCTCCGGGAAGGTGCCTTTCGGCTTTGAACCGACACGGCGCGTGCCCAGCACGCCGGCGAATACCGCCATGAGCGGCTGTGCGAAGGACGATGCCGTGTACTGCATGCGCGCCGTGGGCTGCGCATAGCCGCAGTCCCAGGTGCCCGTCTCCCCCACTGTGCGCCCCGCAAGCAGCCGTGCGCGCAGCAGCGCGAGCAGGCACACCAGCACGGCAAACGCGGCACAACCAACAGTAATCCATACCAAAGGGGTCAGAACGGGGGCAATGCCCGCGTCCAGCGCATCGGTGGAAACGGGAACCAGCATGCCCACGGCGGGAAGCACGGCGCGCACCGCCAATGGGGAAAGGAATCCGATGAGCACGCAGCAAGCCGCAAGCGCAACCATGGGCCACCGCATCAGCCCGTTCGCCTCCTGCGCGTTCCGGGCATGTTCGCTGCGCGGCTCGCCGAGGAAGATGATGCCGAAGGCCTTGGCAAAGCAGGCGGCGGCCAAACCGCCTATCAGCGCCAGGCCGACTATGACCGCGAGCCCCGAAACCACCACGGCCGACGGCGGGGACACCACACCGCTGAACGCGCCAAAGTAGATGAGAAACTCGCTCACAAAGCCGTTGAGCGGCGGCAGGCCGCTGATGGCCGCCGCGCCGATGAGAAAGGTGGTGCCCGTCCAGGGCATGCGCCTGTACAGTCCGCCCAGATGGTCTATGTCGCCGGTGCCGGCACCGTGCAGCACGGAACCCGCGCCGAGAAACAGGAGTCCCTTGAATATTGCATGGTTGAGTACGTGCAGCAACGCGCCGGAAAAGCCCAGAACAGCCATTGTGGTGGAGCCGTGGCTCAGGCCCAGGTAGCCCACACCCAACCCCAGCGCGATAATGCCGATGTTTTCGACGCTGTGATAGGCGAGCAGCCGCTTGATGTCGTGCTGTGCCAGCGCAAGCAACACGCCCATAATGCCCGACAGCAGCCCCACCGCCAGCAGGCATCCACCCCACCAGGCAGGCGGCGTGCCCAGGCAGGCCAGCAGCCGAATCAGACCGTAAATGCCGGTCTTGATCATCACGCCGGACATCAGCGCGGACACGTGGCTGGGCG
>CAIJOU010000518.1 GCA_903822375.1 Candidatus Hydrogenedentota bacterium | reverse complement strand
TCTTGGTCACCGACTCGCGAGTCGACACCTCGACGCCCTTGCTGATGTAGAGCTCCACGAGCGCCTTGAGCCGCGGCTGCGCGAACACGTGCGACAGGCGCAGCAGCTCGACGCGGTCGACCTCGTCGATTGGCGCGTGGACAACTCGAAACGCGAAGACCTCCGGCTGGTCCGTGCCCCTCTGCTCGAACCGTTGCAAACTAGCCGCATGGTTCCCGCCAGCGAACGCGGCGTGGTCCGCTGGGACAAGAACCTTTGGGAAGCCGTCCAAGGCGACGGAGGCAAAACCGAATGGTGCCCCGTCTTCTGGCTCCTGCCCTACTGGATGGGCCGCTACTACGGGTTCATCCTGCCGCCCGACCCGAACACCGACCCCGAGGCGCTCACGCTGGGCCCGCCCACCGACGACCCGAAGAAGCGCGACACCCCTTACGACGGCCCGCCCCGCCCGCCCATCAACATGGACCTGACACCCGAATCGAAATAGGCAATCCTCCGCGTCTTGTCTTTGACACCTGTTGTCATGAAGGGCGCAGCGCTGTGAACGTCATTACGCAACGGAAAGAGCGGTTCCATGAGCCTCTCTTGCGCAATCTTGGGACCGCATCCATGGCCTGACGCTTCCGTTTTGAACCTGTGCTACGATGTTCGCGGTCAAACAACCAAAGAAGACGGAGCATGCGGGCATTATGGTGAAGAGAAGCGTTGTCCTTACCGGTGCGGGCGGATTTGTTGCCGGTGGTGTCGTGTTGCAGGCGCCGGAACATTGGACGCTGCACGCCGTGTCGCGCGGGCCGGCGCCGGTGACGCGTCCGGGCCTGGTTTGGCATACCGAGGCGGCCGATGCGCCCGGGCGGCTGGCCGCGGTCATCCGCGAGCTGCGGCCCGATGCGGTCATCCACACCATCGCCAACGCAAACATCGACTATTGCGAAACGCACCGCGCCGAGGTGGGCTGGATTAACATTGACCTGGCGCGGGAGGTGGCCGAAGCGGCGCAGGCGGCGGGCGCCAAACTGGTGCACTGCTCAACGGACAACGTGTTCGATGGGACACGGGGTCTTTACCGCGAGGAGGAGGCCGCCGGGCCGGTGAACTTCTACGGCGTGACCAAACTCCGCGCCGAGGAGGCCGTGCTCGCCGCGTGTCCGGGGGCCGTCATCGCGCGCGTGGCCATTGTCATGGGATTGCCGCTGCTGGGCAGGGGCGTGCCCTTTCTCGTGCGCATGATGAACGCCGTCGCCGAGGGGCGCAGGATCGTCACGCCGCCCAACGAGGTGCGCACGCCGGTGGATGTAATCTCGCTGGGACGCGCGCTGATGGAGCTGGCGGACAATGACTTTGCGGGCATAATCCACCTTGGCGGTAGCCAGCGCATCGACCGCGTCAGCATGATGCGGCTGACCGCGCCGCGCATGGGGATTGACCCGGCGCTGGTAGAACCCGGTCCCGCCGACAACCTGCCCGCGCCGCGCCCGCCGGACTGCTCGCTCGACAACGGGCTGGCCTCAAGTGTGCTCAAAACCACACTGCCGGACGTCCTTGGGGGGCTCGAACGCATCCTCGCGTTTCGTGACGGGCGGCCGTTTGTTTAACGGTTTCTTCGCGCGGAAGGGTACAGGCACCTGTTTCTGGTACGGGCCGGCGCCGGCATAGATCAGGCCCTTGACGGAAACAGGATGTCCGTCCCCCGGCGGCGGGTATGATTTTTCCCCGGCGGATGTTCCTCATGCTATCCTACGCGGATTCCGGCGTGTTCAGGACGGGGTCGGCCCATGTGTTCTCGCCGGAATGGGAGTATTCCTTAATGACGAATGACACTGTCCGGGACATGATTTGGGAAACGATTCGAAGCGAGGCGGCCGAAGGCGTCTGGCGCGAGCCGATGCTGTCGAGCTTTCTGCATTCCTCCATACTGAGCCACAAGACGCTCGAAGACGCCCTGTGTTTCGTTCTGGCGCACAAACTGGAAAGCGTTACCCTGCCGGCACTGTCGCTGCGCGATCTGATGGAAGAGGCGCACCAGGCGGACCCTGAACTGGGTGCCTGTGCGCGGGCCGACATCGAGGCCGTGCGCCAGCGCGACCCCGCCTGCCGCATGTATTCGCAGCCCCTGCTGTATTTCAAGGGGTACCTTTCGCTCCAGGCCTACCGCATCGCGCACCATTACTGGAATCAGGACCGCATCCATCTCGCGCTGTTCCTGCAGAGCCGCATTTCCGAGCGTTTCGCCGTCGACATTCATCCGGCCGCGAAGATCGGGCGCGGGGTCTTTATCGACCACGCCACCGGCGTGGTCATCGGCGAGACGGCCGTGGTCGAGGACAACGTGTCCATGCTGCACGCGGTGACCCTCGGCGGCACCGGCAAGGAATGGGGCGACCGCCACCCCAAGGTGCGCCACGGTGTGCTGATCGCCGCCGGCGCCAAGATCCTGGGCAACATCGAAATCGGCGAGGGCGCCAAGATCGCCGCCGGTGCCGTGGTGCTCAAATCCGTGCCGGCCCATGCCACCGTGGCGGGCGTGCCCGCCCGCCGCATCGGCATGGAAACCTCCGACCAGCCGGCCCTCGACATGAACCAGCAAATTGGTGACAGCGCGGTGTGCGCACCGCCATGCAACTGTCCGATTGACACCTGCAAACGGGAAACCATGCCAAGGTGCATGTTCCCCAACGGTTCCGAAGAGGAAGGACAGGAAGCCGTCCGGTAGCCGGGCAGTCACCCATGCGGGAAGGCAGGACCGGGCCGGCCCTTCATGGAATACGACACTCCAATTTCGCGAAAGGGGGCCTCGGGTTCTGCAACCTCCGTCCTGGTGTTGATGAGGAAGAAGACGCCGCCTTGGGGGTTGAGGTTGGAGTTCGCTGAAGCGTATATTTCAGTGACCATTGGCACAATTGTGAAAGGGGGGATGCATGTTTGGGACGCTCCTTCGGACGGTGCTGGGTGTCATACTTTTGCTCGTTGCCGTCTATTTGCTGGCAACGGTCGTCGGTTTCCTCCGGGGCGACAGTCGGGATTCCGTCACGGACACGCAGCTGGGGACCGTATGGATGGGGCATGGGGTGACCTATGATCAGTTCCAACGCGTGGAAATGGGCATGACGCTGGCGGAGGTCGCAGCCATCTTTCACGCGTACGGAATGAACACCAGCACACAGCAGGGCGGCCTCGCCGGAGTTGTTCCAAATCCAGACATGGTGGATTACAGTTGGCCGGGGGAACAGCCCCTGTCGCGCGTCCTGATCTCGTTCAGGCAGGGAAAGGTCTCCGAGAAGATGCAGATGGGCATACCGCCTCCACTGCCTATGCCCATGCGGCAGGGCGGGCCCACGGCCGTCAGACTGCTTCGCAATATCACTATTTCCACCCACTAGGCGCCTCTTGTCGCGGGGTCAGGTGCCTGCAACGCCATAGGTTTCACCGTGACTCCGAAGGCGAAGCGAAGACGGCGGAAAGCGCATCCGCGTTGCGCGCCCAAAGTGGATTCATGCCGCGGCAACCCCATGCCCCTTCCCGCAAAGCGCTTATTATTGACCTTTAGCCCGGAGCAATGTATACTTTAACCACTCAGACTAAGTGGGTAAAGGCATGAATATAGGCTCCAACGAACTCGACAAGGCGTTGCGACTGCTCGGGGGACATCTGCGTTTGCAGAACTCCCCGCCCATGAACCTTGTCGTGTGCGGGGGGGCGGCCCTGCTCGCCCGGGGGCTTCGGACCAGGACCACGCAAGACGTGGATATACTTGCCTTTATGGAGGATGACAGGACGCTGGTGGCCCCCGTTCCGCTGCCGGATGACCTGATTGAGGCGGCGGACCGTGCGGCGAAAACGCTCGGCCTGCCGGAGAACTGGCTGAACAACGAGCCCAGTGCGCGGGACAACGGCCTGTTTCAGCGGGGCCTGCCCGAGGGTATCGCGCACCGCATGATTTGCCGCGAGTATGGCAGCCATTTGCGGGTGTTCTTTGTCGGACGTCTGGACCAGATTCATTTCAAACTGCTGGCGGCGGTCAATGTGGGCGGCCGTCATCTGGACGATTTGCTCGCGCTGGCACCCACCGGAGACGAACTTGAACAGGCGGCGCGCTGGGCAATCGCCCGGAAGCCTGACCCCGCCTTTCACAAAACACTGACCGGCCTGCTGGGGTACCTCGGTTATGGCAACATCGCTGAAAGACTATAGCGGCGGCGTTCTCGACGGCATGCTCGGATTCCTCTGGCGTCAATGGTCGGCGCTGGGGGTGGCCGGATATGGCGGACAGGCGCACCGTCACTACGCCGACCCAGAAGCGGCCCTGGTGCTCCTGTGCGCCTGCGGCCGCTATGATGCGCGGCTTTTCGACGAGGCGCTGGACTGGCTGGTGAAGTATGAGCGCTTCGTCAACGTGCAGCGCCTGCGCACCATTATGGGCCAGGAACCCTGCACGGGCACCGCCGTGCTGGCCGGTGTGGCGCGCTTTCTTGCCAAACGCACCAAGCAGCGCCGCTGGGACAGCCTGTGCTCCGCCAAGGCATCCACGGCGGAGCCGATACCGCTGTTTCTCGGCCGCGACGGCCGGCCGCTTCCCGTGCTGGGCGAGCCCGATCCCGATTTTCTTCACGCCGGGCTGTTGCGCGGTCCCGCGCTGCTGCGCGGCCATTCGGGCTTTCGCACCGTGGGCAAGGGCGTGGCGCTTACCCGCCTGCGCGCCCTGCTCGGCGTCAATGCGCGCTGTGAAATCCTGCTCTTTCTCATGACCCATCCCTTCGGCTATCCCCGCCGCATCGCCGCCGAAACCCACTACGCCCAAAAGACCGTGCACGACGCGCTGGACGATATGGCGCTCTCCGGTTACATCCGCGCCATCAAGGGCAAGCGCGAGCGGCTGTGCCGTCTCGAAACCCGCGAGTTCGCCAAGACCCTGCTCGACAAAGGCGCCGCGCCCGAATGGGTGAACTGGCCCCGCGTTCTCGGCGCGCTCGACCAGGCATGGACCGCGCTCGACGCGCTCGCGCAGGACGAATCCGACCCGTTGCTGGAGCGCAGCCAGGCCCAGGTCATCGCCGATGCGTTCACCCTGCGCTTGCACGGCGCGGCCACCCTGCCCGAACTGCCCGTGCCCAAGAACGACGAACTGGCCGCAGCCCTGCTGCCGTTCCAGCAAGTGGTCAAGTTGCTGGAGGGATAACCCGCGCCCATCGGTTGTTGCGCCCTTTCAGGGCGGACATTTCTTAGGGCTCCGTTTACCCGGGGCGTTGCCCCGGGCTTTCATGTTGCGGCCTTTCAGGCCGGAGAGCGACGGGGGAAAGACAACAACTCGGGGCCGAGGTCCGAATGGGGGGCAAGCGCCCTGAGGTCTTTGGTTTACAAACCCGCACCTGAATGCTATATTTACGATGGAGGTGCAATGTGCGGAAAAGTGCCATGCTTGACGATATGAACGCCGCCGACATCGCCGCCCTGTTGCCACCCCGTCCCGAGGATGGGCACAAGGGCACCTTTGGCCACCTGTTCGTGCTCGCCGGATCGCGGGGGTTCACCGGCGCGGCCAAACTTGTATGCGAGTCGGCTTACCGGTCCGGGGTGGGTCTGGTCACACTGGGCGCGCCCAAACCGCTCGCCGACATTTTCGCCGTCTCGCTGCGCGAGACGATGACGCTGGTGCTGCCCGCCACCGAGGCGGAGAGTTTCGCCCACGCCGGTCTGGCCCATGCCCTCGCCTTTGCGCGGGGCAAAGACGCCGTTGTGCTGGGCTCCGGCCTGTCGTTGCATCCTGAAACCGCCCTCTTCGCCCGGGAAATGGCGGAGAAATGTCCCGCCCCCATGGTCATGGACGCCGACGGGCTCAACGCCCTCACAATCGAGGGGCCGTTTGAGGGCTTTGGCAAAAACGGCCCCGCCGGAGCCCGCGTGTTCACCCCCCATCCGGGTGAAATGGCCCGCCTCACCGGACTGGCCACCGCCGACATCCGCTATGCGCGCGCCGACACGGCGCTGGCTTCGGCTGTCGCGTGGAACGGCGTGGTGGTGCTCAAGGGGCACGGCACCATCGTGGCCGCGCCCGACGGCCGCGCCACCCGCTGTCCCACGGGCGGTCCCGGACTCGCCAAGGGCGGCTCCGGGGACGTGCTCGCGGGCGTTATCGGGTCGTTGCTGGCCCAGGGCATGGAACCCTTCGATGCGGCCTGCCTTGGCGCCTATGTGCACGGCCTTGCGGGCGACATCGCCGCGCTGCGCATGACCTCACGCGGAATGATTGCCGGAGACATCATTGACGCGCTGCCTGCGGCATGGCGCGAACTGGAGGGATAAGCATGTCCACCCTGCGCGATATCGGCGAATTCGGTTTGATTG
The DNA here is from genome assembly GCA_903822375.1 of Candidatus Hydrogenedentota bacterium. GTDB lineage: Bacteria > Hydrogenedentota > Hydrogenedentia > Hydrogenedentales > CAITNO01 > CAITNO01. The sequence continues at coordinate 5,757 of CAIJOU010000518.1, read as the reverse complement.
ACCACGTGACGCGGACGCTGCGGCGCACCCCGGGGGTTGTCGAGGGCACCGGTGACGACTGCGCCGTGCTTCGTTTCGGCAACGCACTGCTGCTGGCCACCTGCGACGCGTCCATTGAGGGCATTCACTTTCGCCGGGACTGGGCCTCGCCCCGCGACATCGGCTGGAAAGCCGCGGCCGGCGCCATCAGCGACATCGCCGCCATGGGCGGCGAGGTGCGCTACGTGCTCGCCTCCGTCGCCTGTCCCGCCGATTCGGACAGCACCGACATCGAGGAGATCTGCGCGGGCATTGCCGACGCGGTGGAATCCTGCGGCGCCGCACTCGTCGGCGGCGACATGACCGGTTCGCAGGCCGTCATAGGCATCGACATCTCCGTGCTCGGCGAGGCCGTGGACGGGCGCTACCTCACCCGCGCCGGGGCGCTGCCCGGCGATGCCGTCGCCGTCACCGGATTCCCCGGACTGGCGGCCGCGGGACTGCTCGCGCTCCAGCGCGGCATTGACGCCGCGCTGCTGATACAGGCCCATCTGCGGCCCGTGCCCCGCCTGGCCGAAGGGCGGTGGCTCGTCAACCATCCGGGCGTCCACGCCATGATCGATCTCAGCGACGGCCTGCTCCAGGACCTCGGCCACATCGCCGAGCGCAGCAAGGCGGGCATCAACGTCGACTCGGACCTTGTCCCCCTCGGGCCCGCGCTCAACGGGTTCGACAGTATCCTCTGCGAACCCCTCGAATGCCTCGCCCTTTCCGGCGGCGAGGACTACGAACTCGCCATCGCCCTCGACCCGGCCCTTGCCCCCGCCATTTGCCACGAGTTTGCCGAGAAGTTCGGCAGTCCCCTCACCGTCGTCGGCACCGTGGAGTCCGGCTGGTGCGGCGTCCGCCTCGACGGCCAGGAACCGGGCCACCGCGGTTTCAACCACTTCGGCCCGGCGTAGATTCCACCCCCACCGTCATTGCGAGCGCAGCGAAGCAATCTCCTGTAACCAACGCCAAGACCTCTGACTGTGACACCAAGAAGATTGCTTCGCTGCGCTCGCAATGACGGTGTCGCGTTTGCAAAGCCGCCGGCGCGTCTGCGACACTTGCCGGAATTGTCCGCACACCAACCCAGAAGGCGGTATTTTCATGAGCAAGATTTCAAGGCGTGACTTCCTGGCCGCGAGTGTGACCACATCCCTCTTCACCATTGTTCCGTCGCATGTGCTGGCGCAGACGGCCGGTGCCGTGCCGAGCAACAAGCTCAACATCGGCTGCGTGGGCGTCGGCGGCATGATGGGCGGCAACGACGTCGAGAACGTGTCGGAGGGCAACAACATTTACGCCCTGTGCGACGTGGACGCCGAGCAGCTCGGCAAGATGACCCCGCGCTTTCCGGCCGCAAAAGTGTACCGCGACTTCCGGGAGATGCTGGACAAGGAATACAAGAACCTCGACGCCATTACGGTGACCACGCCGGACCACATGCACGCGAGCATCGCGCTGGCGGCCATGGAGCGCGGACTGGCCGTGCACTGCCAGAAGCCGCTGACCCAGAGCGTCTGGGAGGCGCGGCTCATGACCAACGCGGCGAAGAAGTACAAGGTGCCCACGCAGATGGGCAACCAGGGCTACTCCTGCGAGGCGACCCGGCTCGCCTGCGAGATGATTTGGAGCGGCACGATCGGTGACGTGCTCGAAGTGCATTCCATGAGCGGCGGCGGCTTCTCCCGCGACATCACCGAATGGCCCCCGAAAGAGGACATTCCCGCCTCGCTCGAATGGGACCTGTGGCTGGGTCACACGCAGGAGATGCCCTACAGTTCCAAGATTCACCCCATCAACTGGCGCGGCTTCCTCAGCTACGGCTCGCAGATGGTCGGCGACTGGGGCATCCACCAGTTCGGTCCCGCCAACTGGGCACTGCAGCTCGGCCGTCCCGACAGCGTGCAATGTCTGGAAGTGAAAGGCGTGAATCCCGTCACCTATCCCAGCTACTCCTGCATGTTCCAGTTCCCCGAAAGGCCCAACGCCTACGTGCCCGCGGGCAAAATGCCCCCGGTCAAGGTGTTCTGGTACGAGGGCGAAATGGCCGGCAAGTTCCAGCCGCCCGCGGGCCTCACCGCCGAGGACTGCAAGGACTTCAACGAGATTTTCGTTGGCACCAAGGGCTTCATCGGCACCAAGGGCCGCGGCGAAGCCGTCAGCCTGCTGCCCAAGGAGAAAATGAAAGAGTTCGAGAGGCCCAAGAAAGTTCTCGAGCGCGTGCCCGACGGCCACTACCAGAACTGGATTCAGGCGTGCAAGGGCGGAAAGCCCGCCGTCTCCAACTTCAGCATTGCCGGTCCCTACTCCGAATGGATCCTGCTCGGCGCCATCTGCTGGCGCTTCCCCAACGAAGAACTCAAGTGGGACGGCGCCAACCTGCGTTTCACCAACAACGACAAGGCGAACGAATTCGTGAAGCCCCACTTCCGCAAGGGTTGGGAACTCCCGGAGCTCAGCGCGTAGCGGATGACAATAACGCGGCGGGACGCCGCGCTTGCGCAACCCACAACGCGGCAGGATACCGAAGTAGAAGCGGCATCCTGCCGCTTTCTTTCCAGCGTGCGATGTAGACGCGGCAAGATGCCGCGTCTACGATCAGGGCAGGCTTTCGACGACGAAATGCTGTCCGCTTCCGTAAGAGCTGTTGTCGACATTGATGGCGGTTACCAGCGGCCCGGGGTTCTCGGGAAGACCCGCAAAGTCCAGCCGCAGGATTGCGCCGAACGCGCCGTAGGGTATGGCGGTGTAAATGTTGGCGGGGGCCTGGCTTTGGAACAGGATGTCCGCGCCGCCCGTGCTGGGTGTGACCGCGGGTTCATTCCAATTCTGGCACAGGCCGGCGTCCTCGGCCCCCACCAGCGCCGCGGTGAAGGTGTAGGGTGTCTGGACGTGCAACGAGAACCGGGTGATGTAGCGCGGCACATAGGAGGCCCGAATAAAAAGGGAGGCGTGCCCGTCAACGATGGTGTATTCGGGAACGCGCAGGACGCCGCGAAGCACGTCGCCGGCGTAGTCGGTGGGAATGTAGGCCGGTCCGGTGAAAGAGCCGGTCGCCCCATCAAGCTTTATCTCGAAGGAGGGGACAAAGCTCGCGCTGTCCCGCCGCAGGGTCGACCAGCGGAACGTGTAGCGCCCGCCCAGGTCCCGCCAGATATCGTCGAAGCGCTGGCCCAGTTCCTCGACGCTGCCGGCCTTGTAATAGGCTCCGCCGGTCTTGGACGTGATCCGCTGGAGGTCGTCGGGGGCCAGTTCGTCGCCGAACCCAATGCAGTACACGTTGATGGCCCGGTCCTTGGCCGCGCTGATGATGCTGTCGGGGGTCGCCGTCGTGCTGGATTCGTCCACGCCGTCGGAAAGGAAGAGCAGGTAGCGTTCCTCATCGGCGCCCGTGTCGCTGGGAAACATGCCGACCGCATCGTACACGGCGTCCCAGCATCGTGAGGATGCGGGGAAACCCTGGACGTAATCGCCCCAGATGGCGTCAATGCGCGCCTTCAGGTACTCCTTGTTCGTTGTGAAATCCGCCACCACCTTGGGCGGATGCGCGGGATCTTCGCGGTGGAACTCGAGAATGCCCACTTGGGCATCGGACGTCATTCCATCGATGAACTCCTTGGCCGACGTTTCCATCATATCGACGGCATCCGACTTGCCGTCCCCGTTTTCGTCGCCGTTGCGCGCCGGATCGGCCATGCTGTTGGTGTAATCCAGGACAAGGAAGCATTTGGACTGCTTGTTGGCGGCCGGGGCCAGCAGAAAAGCCGTCTCGCTCGGACTGATGGTGTTCTCATCTTCCTTGGCCGTCAACGCAAAGGACGCCGGTGTGGCAACCACGGCGCGGTCGGAATTGTCCCGTAACGCGAAAGTAAAATCCAGAAGATAGGGCGCCGAATAGCTGGGCGCGGCGTTCTGAATGTTGAGTTTGCACCCGGTCAGTGCGAGACTAGCCACCGCCACGGACCAAAATCCCGCCGAAATCCACCTGCGGCCGACTGTATTCATCTTGATACTCTCCTTCCTGCCACAACCCTGTTAACACATCAAATGGTGTGGCTGTATTCCATGACCACAATATATAGTAGATGCGCCCCGCAGCGCAAATGAGCCGGATAAAACGGCGGGTGCATTTCCCTGTTGACTGAATCTCATTTTCGCCTTCCTCGTTCCAATGTTGCGTTTTGGGAGCAACGCCGGGGGTCTCGGTCACACACGAGCACCCCTCCTCACCCAACCCTCCCGTGGTTCGCATCGTTCCCATATCTCCTATTCGTGGCTTCTTTCACCATATGAACCACAAGGCTACTTCACGAAAACACTCCCTTAAGAAATGCAACACTTGGTGCAGATCTTATAGGGGCACTTGTTGCGCAACCTTGGAGGCACAGGAAATGAACGGTGTGGATTTGAAGGGTTTTCTGGAACGGTGGCGGCGGCGTTTGGGGCGCCGCAACGGCGGCGCTGCGGACCGGGGCGCACCCGCGCCGCGGGTGATGGGTGTGGGCTCCGTGTCACGCCCGGAAACGCCGGGCGGGCTGGGCGGCGCATGGCACGACTTTCTGCCCCTGCCGGACGAGACCCCCTTCGAGATGCTGCGCGCCTACCGTTTCCTGCGCGACGCCGTGCCGGACATCTCCGACGCGGTGTGGACCTGGAAACGGCTTTGCCAGACCGAGCGGCGCGTTGAGATTGTGGAGGCCGCTTCCGCCGGCGCGGAAGAGGAAGCGCGGCGCCGCGTGGCCGAACTGGACGAGCGCGCCCACGGGGGCGAGGGTATGGCCGTGCTACTGGACACGCTCTACGGTTCGCTCTTCACCTTCGGCGCGGCGGCCATAGAACTGGTTCCGGGCCGGGGCCGCGGCTGGATTCATGACGTGACGCCGGTCGACGTCTGGACCATCCGCTTCCGCCGCGAAAACGGCAAACTCCAGGCCTGCCAGGTCATCGACGGCGAGCCCACCGCGCTGCCGATGGAGCGCTTCGTCTACATCCCCATTGACCGCGACGGCACCAACCCCTACGGTCGCTCGATGCTGCGCGCCATTCCCTTCGTGGTCCGCATTCAGCAGCGGTTGCTGGAGGACATGGCGCGCGCGGCGCACAACACGGGCTGGAGCCGGCTGCATGTGCGTTATACACCCGAGGGCCGCATGCCGGGCGAAACCGTCGAGGCGCACCGCGTCCGCATGCTGTCGGCCATGACCGGCCTGCGCGACCAGATCTCGGGCCTCGCCGCCGACCAGAACATCCTCACCGGCGACAACGTCAACGTGTCTGTCCTGCAGGGCGACCAGCGCGGCCAGAGTTTCTACGACAACCACAAGGCGGTCGAGGAGCAGGTCATCACAGGCCTGCACATGATGCCCGTGCTCATGGGCCGAAACTACGGTTCCACCGAGACCTACGGCACCGCCCAGTTCGAGGTCGTCAACCGCCAGGTCGAGACGGTCAACCGCGGCGTCGGCGCGGCGCTGGAGCGCATGTACAACGCCGACTTCGCGCTCGGCGGCGTGCCCGCCCGGGCGCGCGTCCGGCTCGGCGGCAACCGCACGACCGACGTGCTGCGCGAGGCCGAGGCCCGCGCGAAGGAAATCGACAACGCCCTGCGCCTGCGCGATGCGGGGCTCATGGATGACCGCGCCGCGCGCGCCGCACTGGGGTTGGAGTAGGGGCGGTTCATTGCGCGAAGAAACATCCCCCGCCGCTTCGCGGCACCCCCTTCGAAGGGGG
>CAIJOU010000517.1 GCA_903822375.1 Candidatus Hydrogenedentota bacterium | reverse complement strand
CAAATGGTCGTTATCTTTCTGAACACCAAGAATCGGCCCATCGGCCAGCAAGTCGTCAGCATCGGCACGTTGAACGCCACTCTCGTGGAACCGAGGGAGGTTTTTAAGGGTGCTCTGCTGGCAAACGCCAATAGTGTCATTTTAGTTCACAACTTATGTGACGCGTCACATAAGTTGTGTTGTGTGAAGCGCCGGTTTATGTGCAGTGAAAATTCACTAGCCGCGATAGACCAGGAAATCCCACGTCCGGAACTCAAAGTGCTGCACATAACTCCAAGGCATAGAATGGTCTTTTCGTTCCAACCAAGGACAGAAAGGAGACCATGACTATGCTTGAGTATTGGTACAAGGATCGGCGAACGCTCTTGGATTTCCGCCGGGGCCCCCTGGGGCCATATTTTGACGGATTTGCAGCCCATCTCAAACAGGCAGGCTATTCCAAGGGAGCAGGCTGTTGCATTCTCAGCAGGGGTTGCTTTTTCAATGGGTGGCTTATAGACACCGGTATCAGCCGGTGTAGTCAAGTTGATGAAACACATATCGAACCCTTTCTTCATGTGTTCTTCGAAGGAATACGATCAGCGAACCTCTCGTATGATCCGAAGCAGGCTGCCCGGAACAGTTTGAAGCGGTTGTTCTCATATTTGTTCGAAGTGGGAGCAATTAAGCGGCCAAAACCCAAACCGGAACCGCAGACGGCGTATACCTGGATGCTTGACCCCTTCCTGAAACACCTTCGGGAAGAATGCCAACTCACAGAAAGGACCATCTGCAACCATCACAGACAGGTGAGGGCTTTCCTTGATAGCTTGGGAGACAACGTGGTTCGTGAACGCATGAAAGGACTTCCCGCCAAGACGGTCGAAGCGTACCTGAAACAGCATTTTGAGGAGAGTCCAGAGAACCACAGGCGGTTATTCGCGGCGTTGCGCCGGTTTCTGCGCTTCTGCGCGAGCAAAGGATATACGCGGACCGACTTCTCAGGACTGATTCCGCCGGTGCGCTCCTATCGGCTCAAGACCTTGCCCAAAGGCATGGGGGACTCCGATCTCCAACGGATTCTCGATGTCGTCCCTAAAGAAACACCCGCGGGCGCAAGGAACTACGCCATCATGTTGCTGATGATGGCGTACGGCATTCGGGCCAAATCTGCCGCTGAACTGCACCTGGAGGACATCAACTGGCAGCGCTCAACCATTCGCATTCGCGGCCAGAAAGGAGGCAAGGAAGTGATCTTGCCACTCTTGGATGCAGTTGGCGAGGCCATCCTCGAATACCTTCGCTATCGCCCCGAGGTTTCGTTAAGAGAAGTGTTTCTTTCAGTCAAGGCTCCGTACAGTCCTCTCGATACTCTGGCGGTATCTCTTATGATCAGGAACCATATGACGAAGGCCGGGGTCAAGTTGCCTCGCGGTGGATCGGGAACACTGCGCCACTCTTGGGCTATTCGGGCGCTGGCGCATGACACCTCGATTAAGGCGATTGCCGATGTGCTCGGCCACCGCTATGTGGACACTACCTTCATTTACGCCAAGGCGGACCT
>CAIJOU010000516.1 GCA_903822375.1 Candidatus Hydrogenedentota bacterium | reverse complement strand
GGAAAACGTCCAATTCGCCCCGGATGAGTTTGTGTTCCATTTCCCGCAGGGAACCTTTGTGACGGACAACATGGTGAACAATCACTACACCGTGGGAGCGGCAGGGGCAACTCAAGAATAGCGCGGGATACGCCATTTGGCAGAATGGTTGGCGTGAACGTTTACCATGTCCACCCCGGCACCTGCTTTTGCGCTTTTCACCGTCGGCGTCGATATTGGAGTAGAATCAACGGTGACGGAAAGGATGGCCCATGAGCGCAAATGACGTCCTTCTGATTGAGCGCTGGCGGCAGCGGGGTGATGCCGAGGCCTTTGCCGAAATCGTGTCACGCTATTCCGGCATGGTGTATTCCACATGCCGCCGGGTGCTGCGGGATTCCGAGGACGCCCAGGACGCGGCCCAGGAATGTTTCATCGAACTGATGCGCGCGCCGGTGAAACCGTCCTCCTCGCTGGGACCGTGGCTGCACACAGTCGCCGTCCGGCGCTCGCTGGACCGCATCAAGAGCACGCGCCGTCGCGCTCAACGCGAGTTGGACCATGCCCATGCGCAGGAGACCGTTCAGGTCGAACCGGAAACGGCCGAACTGCTCGCGATGATTGACGAGGCCATCGCGGCGCTGCCCGACGCGCTGCGGGTGCTGATCATCGGCCGTTTTCTCGAGCGCCGCACGCACGAGAGCCTTGCCGAGTCGCAGCACATTTCGGAATCCACCGCACGTTACCGGATCAACAACGGCATTGAACAAATCCGCGCCTTTCTGAAACGGCGCGGAATGGTCGTGTCGGAATTCGTCCTGGGGGCCGCGATGGGCGGGCAAATGGTGGAGACCGCGCCGGCATCGCTGACCATAGCCCTGGGCAAGCTGGCTTTGGGCGGCGTGCCGCCAGGCATCGATGCCGCAATCTACGAAGCCCCGCAGGGCGCGGCGGTCAGCACGGGCTCCGCATGGAACGCGGGGGCGTTGCTGGTGGCGGCGGCGCTCGTGGCCGCGGCGATGGCGGGACTGACGTTCAGGGCGCTCCGGCAGACGGAAGGCAATCCCCCGATTGCCGCAGTCGCCGCAGAGCATCGCAAACCCAAGACTCAGGAGGACAGTCCCAAGCCCGCACGGCCGAAAGCACCGTCGACAGACGAAAGTGCGCCGCCCTCCGCGCAGACTGCCGTTGTGGAGGCGGCGGTCTCCGTTCCCGAGGAGCCCGCCCCCGCCAAGGAACCGAAGGCCAAAAAGGCATCCGATCCCTGCAGCATCTCCGGAACCATTTCCGACGCCGCGGGGCAAGGCATAGCCGGCGCCCGCGTGACCGCAACAGCCTGGAACACTTACGACCAGCGTTCGATGCGGGTGTGGCACGGGGAAACCGACGCCGCCGGACAGTACACCATCCCCGACATCGTTCTGGACATCCATAGTTTTGTGGATGTCAGCGTCAGTGCCGAGGGATTCCGGACCGACGGAAGGCGGGTCGAAATAGCGGCGGGTGAGGACCGCACGGATGTCAATTTCACGATGCTTCCGGGGGTCAGCCTCAAGGGGCGCGTGCTGGATGCGTCCGGCAGTCCCGTGCCGGCCGCGGCCGTCGTCTGCAAGGCGATGAGCGGCTTCCGAGCCGCGCCCGAACAGACGAATTACCATGTGACCTCCACTGATGCGGGCGGGATGTTTACGTTGGGCTGTTCGGGAGAGGGATTTGCGTCACTTCTGGTGATTCCGGCCGGAAAGGCGGAGTGCCTGTTTCCCAAGGTTCCTGTCGGGGAAGCCAAAACAGTGAACCTGACACTGACCGCGCCTGCCCGCTTGTCCGGCACGGTCACCTATCCTGACGGGGCGCCCGCCGCAGAAGTGAGCATGGCGCTGAGCGGTCGCTACGCGCCTGACGGCGGCACGCCCGATTACGCCGCCCAGACCCAGTCTTGGAACAGTGATGAAATTGGCAGCGCCTACAGTCGCTTTGCCACCACGGGGGCCGACGGCAGTTACGTTTTCGAAGATCTTCCCGCCGCGCCCGACCTGCTGTTGTCCTTCAGCAAGCGTCCCGTGGAGCACGCCAGGACAAGCGTGGAACTGTTCAAGGAGGATGCGGGCGCCATCGCGCCGGGCGAGAACAAAACGTGGAACTGCACGCTGCCCTCCGACTCCGATGTGATGACCATCCGCGGCCGCGTGCTGGGGCGGCGTTCGGGCAAACCGCTGGAGGCATCCGTTGCCTATGAGAACACCAAGACACATGAGAGTTCCTGGGTCGTCCTTGACCCGGAAAACGACGGCGCCTATGAACTGAAGCTCACTGCGCCTGCCTCCTATGAATTGTGGGGGCGCTACAATGCCGGTACGCTGCAGAACGGGCGAAAGGAAACCGGCCAAACGATTCCCTGGGCGGCGGGCGCCACGCGCACCCTCGATTTTCGCCTGCCGGACCCCTTCACGATGTCTATCCGGGTCGTGGATGCCGGGGGGGAGCCGGTGGAAGGGGCCTATGTGGACGGGCATCAGCAAGTCTTCAGAAAGAAGTACAAGACCGATGAGGACGGGCGCTTCGAGTGGGACGGCTTTGCACCGGGTTTCGAGGCCCGCTTAATCGTCACCAAGGACGGCTACCGCCAGGCGGAATCCCAGCCGATAACAGGGGAGTCCGGCGTGGTATATCCCGAGGAGACCGTTGTGCTCCACCGTGTCGACGAACCCGAGGAAGGGGAGACAAGACCGCCGACAGCGCCCGATTCGTCTGCGGTTGAGTGACACTGAAACAGCATCCCGAGGGTCATTTTGTTGATGCCCCTGTGGCACCCTGTAAGCGTCCGACAAAACTGAAAAGGAGGAGTTCAATGTTTTGTCCCCGCCCGACCCTTCTCATTATGTTCTGTTTCGGCGCACTGCTTGCCCTGCCCGCCTTCCCGCAATCGGCACCGCCGCCTGACGCTAAACCAGGCCGGGTGGAGGGAATCTACCTCATTGGAAAGACGCCGGGAGCGCATGTGGAGATGATTCTGCAGCCGGGAACCATCCGGGAACACAAGGAAATACCCCTTGTGATAACGGATGCCGCCGGGCGCTTCGTGTTCGACAACGTCCCGCCGGGGCGGTATTCGGTCGGCCATCTCCAATCCACAGAGGTCATGAGCGGGGGGCCTTCTTCGGAATTCTTCGCTTCCTGCCATACACGCGTTATCGTGGTGAAACCCGGCGAAACGACGCAGGTGCAGATCGGCGGCACGGGCCGCAAAATCGTCGGCCGCATGGTTGCCCCGGTGGACACCAGGATCAAGATCTCCTGGCAGGGCATGATGGATCACCACATCTCCAGAGACTGTCCAGAACCCAATCCGCCGGAGGGTTTGTCGAAGGAAGACGCCCAGAAGTGGAGAGACGCGTTCGTAAAGAGCGAAGCATACGATACATTTCGTGCAGCTTATCTTGACATAACGCCCGAAGTGGGGGAGGACGGCTCCTTTTCGGCGGTGGATGTCCCTTCGGGGAACTACAGTTTGCATATAGGTGTGGGCAATGATGCGAAAGGCCCCCTCAACCAGGACGGACCGGCCGGCATCGCTGTCTTGAAGTTCACCGTTCCTCCGGGCGACGACAACGCGCCGGTGGACCTTGGCGAAGTGCCGGTCACGATGCAGGCGAACCTGGCTCCCGGCGACGCGGCGCCGGCCTTCGAGACACCCACCATGGACGGCAAGACGGTGCGGCTCGCCGATTACAGGGGAAAGTATGTTCTCCTGTATTTCTGGCGGTCAGGGTCCGAAGTAAGCACGTCGCAGATAGGCGTGCTGAAACAGGCGCACGAACGCTTTGGTACCAAGGACAACTTCGTCATCCTCGGCCTCAGCACGGATATGGACCGTGCGGACACCGACGCGTTCCTCAAGAAGGAGGGGCTTCCGTGGACACAGTGCTGGCTGGGCGATGAGGCGGGCCGCAAGATTACAGCAACCTACTACAGCTCCTGTCTTGCCCCGAGGATCTTCCTGGTGGACCCGGAAGGCAAGATATGCGCCCGCGACCTGCGCGGCGAGGACCTGCTGAAGACGGTGGAAAAGACACTCGCTGGAAAATGACCCGCCGCGGCCATGCCCTCGGCGGTCCTCTGCGCTCTCCGCGTCTCTGCGTTTCCAGGCATTTCCTTTCTATCGCAGCGTTGCAGAGGGCGCAGAGGAGAATTCTCGCCCGTTCTCTTTCATGCTGACACGGTTTTGGATTCGGCAGTTCGTTGCATTCGTCGTCGCGCGGCCAGCATCAATATGCACAGCATGGCCAAGGTAATCATGCCGTCATCCCAGTAGCCGCCGCCACCCGCCATGCTGCCCGCTGCGCAACCGCATTGTGACTGCACGGCCTTGTATTCCGCGGTCAGTTCCGTCAACGTGCATTTCGTGATTTCAACAGTGGCCGCCGCCGGGGCGTCATACCCTTCCAGCGGCGCATAGGTGACGGTGTGCGTTCCCTCGGAGAGTCCGTCCTCCTGTTCGCCGCTGTTGTGCCACGACCCGCCGTCAATCCGCCACTGGGCGCCCGCGTCCAATACCGCGGACGGGCTGAGTGTAACGCGTGCGGAACCACCCGCGCAGCCTTCGTATGCGATATTCACCTCGGCGACGGTATCCTTCGCAATGTTGACACCGGTTGGCGCCGGACCCTCAAATCCCGATACCGGTGCGCAGGTGATGGTGTGCGCCCCCACGGGAAGTTCGTCCACCTGTTCATTGCTGAGACGCCACGGCCCTCCGTCAATCCGCCATTGCGCGCCCGTTTCCAACGCCACGGAGGGACCCAGAGTCACATGCACAGAGCCAACGGCAAGTGTGCGGTTGGTGAGCGGGTCGGTGCCGGCCGCCAATTCCTCACTGTCACCCGCGCCGTCGCCGTCCGTGTCCGCCTTGGTGGGATCGGTGTGATAGATGTGGACCTCATCGCCGTCACTCAATCCGTCGTTGTCCGTGTCGGCCAGCAGCGGATTGGTGTGATACTTGATTTCCATTTCGTCATCCAACCCGTCGTTGTCCGAGTCTTTTACAGGCGGTGCGGAAACGGTCACCGTAAAGGCCTGCGTGTCGACCCCGGCGTGGGGATCCGTCACGGACAGCGCCACCTTGTGCACACCCCGTTGCTGCGGGGTCGGCGTCCAGGTAATCACGCCGCTCCCGGCGTTTATCGTCATGCCCGCGGGATTTTTCGTAAGCGCATAGGTGAGCGTGTCGCCGTCGGCATCGCTTGCATCCACGTTGTAGGAATAGGGCACGCCCACCATGGCGCCCCGGAGCGGCATGGTGGTGATTTGCGGCGGATTGTTGGCGCCCGAAGAAAGCAGTGGCCGCAACTCCTGCGGCGCCGACGGGGCGCTCTCGGCGCCCTGGTCGTCCACCGCGGTCACCCAGAAGCGGTAATTGCGTCCCGGGGTGACGTTAAGGGCGTAATTCCGCATCGAGCCCACGGCGTCCGACTGGACCTTGGCATCCGGCTTGTCCTGTTCGATCCAGTGCACCCGGTAGGACTGCAAATTGGCCGCCTTGGTCGGCGCCCAATCAAGCGAGACCGACGTTCCGGAGACCGCCGCCTTGAGTCCGGTGGGGGGTGCCACGCTGGTCTCATGCACTATTTTCACCGGGTCTTTCAGATAGGCCGTCGCCGCCGCATTCTTGCCGTCATCCACCTTCACGTAAATGTAGTACGTTCCCGGCGGCACCTCGCTGGTGTCCCAGAGATACTCGCCGTACCCGTCCTGTTCCACCAGGCCCGACACGATGGTCAGTCCGTCCGTCCCCTGGTTGTCGGTGTCGTAATGGAGGCTTACGGCCGCCTGGCTGTCCGGGTCGCGCGCGATATAGCCCAGCCGGACGGAGTTTGCCGGACTCGGCAGCACCTTTGCGGAGACCATTTCCGCGGTCGGCAGGGAATTCATGGGAAGCACTTCAAGCGTTGGGGTGCCCAGCGATTCGGGGTCGGGCACTTCCACCTGCCAGGTTCCCGCAACGGGGTTGTTCAGCATGTAGAAGGCAAAGCGGCGATCCGTGTTGGAGGCGTAACCGTAGGAGATGCCGTCTGCGCCGCTGGGCGTGAAGCGGGTTCCATTCGGGTCAATCAACTCGAAGTCGGTGGAACCGTCGGTGTACTTCAGCGTCACGAGCACTTTCCCCAGATTCGCCGGCAGGACAAAGGTTCCGGCCACCGCTTTTTGCAGGCCCTGCTTTTCATATTCGGCATAGGCCTCCGGAGTCATCTTCCACGGCCAGTGAATGTCGATGTCGATGGCCGGATCAAAACTCGCGTCCAGACTCGGCACACCACCCGGTTTGAGCTTCACGGTGAAATCGATGTCTCCGGCGATTATGTTGGCATTGAACGAACCGGTGAAACCGCTGTTGTTGACCGTGGCCTCCAGGTCGAAGGTGGGTGTCTTCACCGCATCCAGGGCCATTTCCACCAGGTCCCCAACCGTGTCGCCGAGCATGGACAAGTCAACATTGCCCAGATCGAAGGTCCCGGTGGCCTTGCCTTCAAAGTTATTGTCGAAGTCTATGCAGAAGGTCATCTGCGGCTCAAAAACGTCCTGCCACAAGAAGGCGGTTGCACTGAAGCGGAATCCGGGTTCCGCGCTCGACGGTGTGCCGAAACTGGCCACGATCTGGCTCATCTCGTAGCCCTCATCCGGTCCGCCGAACAGGTAAATGGTGCCGGTGGCCGTGAACATGCCCGAGGTGTCCAGGAGCAGTTCGGGAACGCCGGTAATCAGTTGGAACCCCGCTATGGTCGGTCCGATGGTCAGTTCGCACGAGGCCTTGATCTTCAGCGGAGGCGGGCCAGGCGCCATGTCCATCAACCCGCCGGTCACCGATTTCAGCCACACCACTCCCGAACTGTCCAGGTTGATCCCCGGTTCCGGGAATCCAATGCCGAGCAGCACCGTTTCCAGACGTCCGTTGCGGATGGTGATTTGCTCAATGATCACGTCGAATTTGGGGGTGCTGAGCTTGCCGCCGCCGCCGAATTCGTTTTCGGGGGTGTTGAAATCCAGGTGCGAATCCTTGAAACCCCAGGGGAAGTCGGCAAAGTCCACATCGGGCAGGGTGATCGATCCCACAAAATCGATGCCGGTGGTTTTGGAAATGGTCAGGTTTTCAAATTCGGCGCTTATGCCGATTTCCTCCGGCAGCGTGATTGAACCGGCAAGTTGTATGCCCCCCGGAACAAATGAGAAGGATTCAAACTCGATACCCAGGTCGATCACTTCAAGCAGGGAGGCGGCCTTGTTGAGTCCCGCGCAAACGCCGCTGCTGGCGTTTACGGTCATGCTTCCGTTGTAGAAGCCAACATCGCCGACATAGGGCACATTGTCCAGCGTCCACCTGCCGTTGGCGCTGACGGTCAATGCGGTCATGTCCAAGGTGAGCGTTCCGCTGAAATACAGCAGGCCGTTGATTCGCGCATAACCGCGCGTTTCATACACGTTGGTCCGGACCTGCACGAACTGCTCGGCCTCCACCGTAAGCAAGCCTATGGTCATGGAGGTGAGGTTGGGCGGCAGGTCGCCGTTGTCATTCGGATTGCTCCCGAAATCCGTTTCCGTGCCGTCACTCGCCCCGTCATTGTCCGAGTCCGGTTTCGTGGGGTTCGAATGATAGAGGAAGATCTCGTCATAGTCGTTGATGCCGTCCCCGTCCGAGTCCGCATTGAGCGGGTCGGTCTCGCCGGGATCAACCACGCCGTTCCCGTTGACGTCCTCCTCATTGTCATACAAACCGTCCCCGTCGGAGTCCGGAATGCCCGGAGCGGTGAACGTGTATGCCGCACCGCCGTAATTGCTCTCGATGGAAACGCTGATTGCGGTTCCTGCCGGCGGATGCGGGCTGAACACGAAGGTCATCTGGTAGGCTTCACCCAGGAGCCCCTCCGCCAGACTGGTGTAAATGTTGGCCAGGTCACCGGGGCCCTTCGCGGGCACATACACGCCGTGGGTTTCCTCGGCCAGCGTGCGCATGGCGTCCGACGCCTCGGTGTTTTCCATCGCCGCATCCGCCAGACCGACGGTTACCACGGGAATGTTGACTTCCCGGGCATAGGCAATCACTTCATCGCGGTGGGTTGTGGTGTTGGGTTCTCCGTCGGAGAAAAGAATAAGCACACGCTGCCAGACGGTGTCCTGGCGTGAAGCGGCGAACCACTTAAGGGTTTCGAGCGCCGACTCGTAGAGCGGCGTTCCGCCCGTTGCACCGAGTTTGTCCATGGCCGTATTGAGCGCCGCCGCGCTGGAGGTGAAATCCTGATACAGCCCCGTCACATAAAGCGGGTCCGTGGACAGATAACGGGCAAATTCCAGCACCGCGGCCTGGTCACTCGGGCGAAGCTGGTCCACGAAGGCTTTCCCGGCCTGTATCCGGAGATCATTCTTGTCGTTGGTGACCAGGCTGCCGCTGCCGTCGAACAACATGGCCACGGCAAGAGGTTTGGGCGCCTGATCCACTTTCACAATGTTCACGGCGGCAGTGTAGGCCGGCGGACTCACCGTGATGGCGCCCATGGCGAAGGCGGGAAGGATGGGAGGGTTGCCGTCGGCATCGGGCGTGGCAAAACACACCGGGGCCACGAGCAGTTCCAGCGTGTTGTCGCGCCAGAAACTGGGGGAGACGGTTTCATCCAGAACAAGCAGGCTTGCCGGGATGCTTTCCGGGTCCAGCGGGTCGTAACCGCTGCGGTACTCATCACCGTCGCGGAACCCGTCATTGTCGGAGTCGGGGTCCAGGTAGTTGACGAGCGCATCGCCGTCGGTATTAAGCGTCGGGTCGCCTTCCAGACGGTCCGGCAGACCGTCATTGTCGGCGTCCGGCCAGTTCTCGCCCTGCATATAAATGTAGGAGTCTTCCAGCAGCAGGGCCGTTTCTGCCTTCGTGTCGGTGTCCTTCAGAATGTTCACTTTGAAGGTGTTGGCCCCGGCGACGGTATGCCCTGCCGGAATGGCGTATTTCGTTCCCAGCGACTTGCCGGTCAGGACGCTCACCCCGTTGATTTGGAGGTCGTATTTCAGGGTGGTGGTGCCATTGCCCACGCCGCCGCGGTCGGTCGCATGCAGCCAGATTTCACCCGCAAGAGAACCCGCATCCAGGTTCAGGCTGAAGGTGAGCGCATCCAGTTCGTTGATTACACCTGGTCCCCGTCCTCGATCCTTGAAGGCACCTTCCTTCAGCGTGCCCGCTGTGAGGATAACAAAAGAATCGTCCAGTACGAGCGTTGATTCGGCGGTGGAATCGGTGTCCGCGGGGAACTCGAACACGAACGTGTTCACCCCCTTTTGAATCACCCCGGCGGGGATGTCATACGTGCCGGTGGTGCCGGAAAGCACGGCGAGTCCGTTGATCTTGAGCAGGTACTTGAGGTAGCTGCGGCCGTTTTCGGCCCCGCCCTGGTCCGTCATGTGCAGTTTGACGCTGCCCTGGGTGCAGGTGAATCCGGAGTTCACGGTAAGCGTGAGGGACTCCCCTTCATGAACCACCACAGAACCCTGGCCGCGCTCATGGAAACTGCCCGGCTCCAGCACCTTCTCCTTGACCTGAATATAGGAGTCTTCGAGCACCAGGGTGGTGTCGGCGGTGGCGTCACCGTCGTTCTGAAACTGGATGGCCAGCGTGTTGTCGCCCGTGTGCAGTATCCCGCTGGGCAGGGTGACCGAAGCCGCCGTTCCGCCCATGACCGGCTGGCCGTTCACGGCCAGCACATAGGCCATCGGACTGATGCCGTTCAGCATCCGGCCCCGGTCCGTGCTGTGAATCCATATCTTGGCTTCCGCACCCGCATAGGGGGAATTGACGGTGAAGGTGAGCGAATCGCCTTCATTAATCACCACCGGTCCCCGGCCGCTGGACCGGAAACTCCCCTCGGGCAAGGCGACTTCTTTCACCTGAATATAGGAATCCTCGCACAACAGGGCGCTTTCCGCCTTGGCATCGCCGTCGTTTGGGAATGTGACGGCCACCTGGTGCGAACCCTGCTGGAAATAGCCGCTCGGAAATGTGAGCGTTGCCGTCCCGTTTTCGATGGGTGCCCCGTCCACATAGACCACGTAGGGGAGATTCGCCACCCCGTTGCCCACGCCACCCCGGTCCACGGTGTGAATCATCATTGCCAATTCGGAACACACATAGGGGGAGGTGACGGTGAATGTGACCGAATTCCCCTCATTCACGACCACCGGTCCCCGTCCGCGCTCTTTGAAGCTTCCCGCCGGCAGGGTTTGCTCCTCGGACCGAAAATAGCCGGCAGTACCCACCTGGGTCACTTCCGTGACGCCGTCCGTATCCGTCACAAACTCAAACTGTAGAGTGTTGTCCCCCTGCTGCAGCACGCCCTTCGGCAGGGTATACGACCCGGAGGTGCCGTCCATCACCGCTGTGCCGTTCACGCTCACAATCCAGCGCAGCGAACTGCGGCCGGTCGTCCCCCCAGGGTTGGTCATCGGAATCGAAATCCGGCCCAGGGAACAGGCGTACGGCACGTTCACCGTGGAGAAGAAGCTTTGTCCTTCGGTCACGCTGCCGGAGAACCACAGGGGTATCTGGACAGAGGCCACCTTCTCCTCTTGCGCGTACGTATCCGCATTCACCGGGCCCAAGCCTTCTCCGGAAAAGACGGAGAACAAGACGCAAGCGGCATATGGGAAAACAATGAGGTTCGAGAACATCGTTCGGCCCTCCGTGTGTCGGAAATGCCCCGATGATCCCTTTCAGGAACGCCGGTGTGAGCACTCCCGTGACCAATGCACATCACCTGAAAATTCCAAATGCCCCGCCCGCTTGTGGCCCCCGAATACGGTCCCGGTACCTCTGGCCGCATGTCAACGCCTCCATTGTACGCCGGAATGCGAATTATGACAATACCTATTACGGGGAAATGATGCAGGCCAAGTCGTGCACGGAGTCGGTGTCGCTCTTCAGGGAACCGACGCTGTCCAGTACACCATCACCCGGCAGGCAGGAGGGCGTGGGTTGCCCATTAATGGAAGGGGGGGAGTAAGGCCAGGATGCCATCCCGTCCGTCCGCAACGGCAATTTGACACGCCACGGCCCGTTTGCCTATAGTTTCATAAAGACGTTTCACAGGAGACGGCGGCAACTTATGGCCACGCAAAGAACGTCACCAACCGGCGGTTCACGCCTTCTCAGGGCGGCTGAGAAGGCGTTTTTTTTGCCTGGAGCGGCCTTATGACACCGGACATTCGCAGTGGAATTGAAAGCACTGTCGTCATGGACCCCCAGGCCATGGCGGCCACGATACGCAGCATGGCCCTGGCCATCGCCAACGGAAATCCCGACATTGAGAGTCTGGTAATACTCGGCGTGCTTCGGCGCGGCCGGCCGCTGGCTGACCGCATCGCCCGGCTCATCGGCGAATACACCGGCGTCACGCCGCCGGTCGGCTCGTTGGCGACCACGCTCTACCGCGACGACGTGCGGAGCGGTGCGGCCGCCCCGCTGCACAAGGGCGACACCCACTTCGCCTTTCCCATCGACGGACGCACCGTGCTGCTGGTGGACGACGTGCTCGCCGCGGGGCGCACGATTCGCGCCGCGCTCGACGAGGTGATGGACTACGGCCGGCCCAAGCGCATCCAGCTGGCCTGCCTGGTGGACCGGGGCGGACGGGAACTGCCCATCCGCGCCGACTACCTCGGCTACGACATTGGCACCGGGCCGGGCGAATGGATTTTTGTGCGACTGGAGGAAATCGACGGAGAGGACGCGGTGCTCCTGCAGCGCAGCGTCGAAGCGCAACCGTCCGAACAGGAAGGAGCGTAGCAGACCATGACGGAAGCAAGCCGCGCCGTCTGGACGCGCAAGGACCTCATCGGCATCGCCGACCTGTCCCGGCAGGAAATCGAAATGGTGCTCGACACGGCGCCGCAGTTCGTGGCCGTGTCGCAGCGGTCCAGCGGCATCAAGAAGGTGCCGCTCCTCCAGGGACGGCTCGTGGTCAACTGGTTCCATGAGCCCAGCACCCGCACCCGCACCTCCTTTGAACTGGCCGCCAAGCGGCTCAGCGCCGACACGCTGGCCATCGCCGCATCCTCCTCAAGCTCGGTCAAGGGCGAAACGCTCCACGACACGCTGGCCAACATCGAGGCCATGCGCGCCGACATCATTGTCATCCGCCACGGCGCCGCGGGCGCGCCGCACCTGCTCGCCGCGGGCCACGCCTCGCACATCATCAACGCGGGCGACGGCCGCCACGAGCATCCCACCCAGGCGCTGCTCGACGCGTTCACCATGCGCGAGAGCCTGCGCCACCGCCTCGGCGACCCCAACGCCACGCTGGACGGCCTGCGCGTGGCCATCATCGGCGATGTCGAGCACAGCCGCGTTGCCCGCAGCAACATCCACGCGCTGAACAAGCTTGGCGCGCAGGTGACCCTGTGCGGTCCCGCCACGCTGATTCCGCGCCACATCACCGCCATGGGTGTGCGCGTGACCACCAGCCTGAAGGACGCGCTGCAGGACGCCGACGTGGTCTATTCGCTGCGCATCCAGCTAGAACGCCAGGCCAAGGCGCTCTTCCCGAGCCTGCGCGAGTACATAAAACTGTTCCGCATCGACGCCGATTCGCTGCGTCATGCGCCCGACCATGCCATCGTCATGCATCCCGGACCGATTAACCGCGACCTGGAACTTTCCACCGACGTTGCCGACGGGCCGCGCAGCGTGATACTCCAGCAGGTGACCAACGGCGTCGCCGTGCGCATGGCCGTCATGCACCTGCTGGCCAACAGCGGCGCCGGCCGCACAATGCAATGACACTCTCAGCAGGAGCCGCCCCATGACGCTCGCCATCATCAACGGACACCTGATAGACCCCGCCTCCGGCGTGTCGGAGCCGATGGACCTGCTTGTCGCCGACGGGCAGGTGCGCGAAATCGGCCGCGGCCTGAAAGGCGATGAAACCATCGACGCCGCCGGCCTGGTGGTCTGTCCCGGCCTGGTCGACATCCAGGTGCATTTCCGCGAGCCCGGCTTCGAGTCCAAGGAAACCATTGCCACCGGCAGCCGCGCCGCCGCGCGCGGCGGCGTGACCACCGTCGTGACCATGGCCAACACCAACCCGCCCATCGACAACGCGGGCCTGGTGGAGCTGGTCACGCGCCGCGCCCGCGAAACGGCCTGCATCAAGGTGCGTCCCGCCGCCTGCGCCACCAAGGCCATGAAGGGCGAGGAACTGACCGAGATGGCCGAGCTGCGCGAGGCCGGGGCGGTCGCCGTCACCGACGACGGCCGTGATATACGCAACAGCGCCGTCATGCGCCGCGTGCTTGAATACGCCAACATGGTCGGCCTGCCCTATCTGGCCCACTGCCAGGACGAGGAACTGGGCGAGGGCGGCGCCATGCACGAGGGTGCCGTGTCCACGCGCCTGGGCATTCCCGGCATTCCGTGCGAGACCGAGGACATCCGCATCGACCGTAACATCCGGCTGGCCGAGCTGGCCGGCGCGCACATCCACATCCAGCACATCTCCACCGCGGGCGGCGTCGAGATCGTGCGCCAGGCCAAGCGCCGCGGCGCGCGCGTCACCGCCGAATCCGCCCCGCACTACTGGAGCCTCACCGACGAGGCCGTCGGGGCGTTCGACACCAACGCCAAAATGTACCCGCCCCTGCGCAGCCGCAGCGACATTGAGGCGGTCATCGAGGGCTTCCGTGACGGCACGCTCGACAACATTGCCACGGACCATGCGCCCCACACCTGGACGGACAAGAACATTGAGTTCCAGATGGCCCCCTTCGGCATCATCGGCCTGGAGACCTCGCTGGCGCTGACCATCACCCACCTTGTGAAGCCAGGCCACATCACGCTGGAGAAGGCGGTGGAATTGATGACCATCGGCGGTTCCCGCGTGTGCAGTTTGGGCGTGGGGGAGATCAAGGTGGGCGCCGCCGCCGACATCTGCGTCTTCGACCCCAATGCGCTGTGGACCGTGACCAAGGAGGATTTCGGCTCCAAGAGCGCCAACTCCCCCTACCTCGGCCAGCCTCTCACCGGCCGCGTAAAGTGCACCCTCTGCGACGGGAACGTGGTGTACAAGCAGGGATAAGGCTTTCCTTTCCTGATTTCCTGCTTTCCAGATTCACTGCGTTCCTCAGGGTTCTAACCTCCCCATATCCCCTGCTATACTGGCGCGTACTAGGACTGGGCGGTTGCGCCCGTAAACGGAGGTTATCCCATGTCTGCCACGATGGCCCTTGCGCTGATACTTGGTCTTGTTCCCAATCTTGCTGCCGACCCCGCGCCGCAGTTTCAGTCCGCCAAGCCCGCCTGGCTGCAGGGGCGCGAAACGGAGATGAACCTCTTCGTCGGCGTGCGCGCCGGATTTGACCGGCCCAAGGGGGAGAAGACCACGCTGCGCGTGGCGGCCTCGACCATTTACCGCTGTTTCCTCAACGGTGAATTCGTGGGGCATGGTCCCGCGCGCGGGCCGCACGGCTACTACCGCGTGGACGAGTGGGACCTGAGCGGAAAACTGCGTGACGGCCAGAATGTGGTCGCGCTGGAAGTGGCGGGCTACAACGTCAATTCCTTCTACCTGCTCGATCAGCCGGCCTTTGTCCAGGCCGAGGTGGTGAACGGCGGCAAGGTGCTTGCCTCGACGCTGGGTGACGGCGCGCCCTTTGAGGCGCGTGTCATCAACGAGCGGGTGCAGAAGGTGCAGCGTTACAGTTTCCAGCGCCCCTTCATCGAGGTGTACCAGTTGATGCCCGGCTGGGACGCATGGCGCGCGGGCCTCAAGGTGAAGATCGACGCAGTGCCGCTGGCGGCCGTGGAGGCGAAGAACTTGCTGCCGCGCCGCGTGGAGATGCCCGCCTTTCCGGTGCTTCCCGCGAAGGCGCTGGTCGCCACGGGAACCATGGCCGCCGATGAACCGAAGCGGGAGTGGAAAGACCGGTCGCTGGTCGACATTGGCGAAAAGCTCAAGGGCTATCCCGAAAAGGACCTGCAACTGGTGGTTTCCCGCGACCTGCAGCACCTGAAGACGGACAAGATGGAGATGGCGCAGAAGAACCTTGCGCCCGCCGATCCGGTGGCGCTGAAAGCGGGCGAATTCGCCATGGTCGATTTTGGCGCGAACCGCACGGGGTTCCTGCGGTTCGACCTGCGCTGCAACGCGCCGGTCCGGCTCTATGCCACTTTCGATGAAACGTTCACCAAGGACGATGTGGACTGGAAGCGGCTCGGCTGTGTAAACGCGTTCACTTTCGATCTGGCCGCGGGTGAATACGCGCTGGAAGGCTTTGAGCCGAACACGATGCGCGCCGTCAAATTCATTGCGGAAAAGGGCGGCTGCGAAATCCGCAACGTCTCGCTGCGCCTCTATGAAAACCCCGACACGGCGCGCGCCACTTTCGAGGCGTCCGATCCGCGGCTCAATGAACTCTTCGAGGCGGCGCGCAGCACCTTCGCCCAGAACGCGCCCGACGTGTTCATGGACTGTCCACACCGTGAGCGCGCGGGCTGGCTGTGCGACTCCTTCTTCACGTCGCGCAGCGCCATGCGCCTGTCGGGCGACACGCGGGTGGAGAAGAACATGTTCGAGAACTTCCTGCTGCCCAAGAGCTTTGCGCACCTGCCGGAAGGCATGCTGCCCATGTGCTATCCGTCGGACCATTACGACGGGGTCTACATTCCGAACTGGGCCATGTGGTTTGTCATGCAGCTCGGCGAATACAGCGACCGCAGCGGCGACCGGGAACTGGTCGGGGCGCTCCAGCCCAAAGTGATGGCGCTGCTCGATTTCTTCAAGAAATACGAGAACAGCGACGGCCTGCTGGAGAAGCTGCCGAGCTGGGTGTTTGTCGAGTGGTCCAAGGCCAACGACCTCGTGCAGGACGTGAACTACCCGAGCAACATGCTCTACGCCGGCGTGCTCGACACGGCGGGACGGCTCTACGGGGTCGATGACCTGCGTGAGAAGGCCATGCAGACGCGCGCCAAAGTCCGCGAGCAGTCGCTCAAGACGGCACCGTTCTTCTGCGACAACGCCGTGCGCAAGGACGGAAAGCTGGAACTGAGCGGCAAGACCACCGAGGTGTGCCAGTACTATGCCTTCTACTTCGACGTGGCCACCAAAGAGTCCGACGCCGAACTGTGGCGCATTCTCGCCGATGAGTTCGGTCCGGACCGCGTGAAGAAGCACCTCTATCCCGAGGTGTACCCCGCGAATTCCTTTATCGGCAACATGCTCCGCATGGAACTGCTCTCCAACGACCGGCGCAGCGCGCAGATCATGGACGAGTCCATCGGCTATCTGAAGTACATGGCCGACCGCACCGGCACGCTCTGGGAGAACGTGCAGGACAGCGCCAGCCTGAACCACGGCTTCGCCTCGCACGAGGCCGTTACGCTTCAGCGTGACGTGCTCGGACTGCGCAGCGTGGACCCGGTCAAGAAGTCCGTGGAAGTCTACTTCGCCGATGTGCCGCTTCAATGGTGCAAAGGCACCGTGCCTGCCGGCGCCGACACGGTGTCGCTCGACTGGAAACGCGACGGGGCTACCATCGTCTACACCCTCCACGCCCCCAAGGATTGGGCGGTTTCCGTGGACGTGGCAAAGGGACTGGTCGCGGCCTCGGCGACGATGGAGCCCAAGAAATAGAAACCCAACAGGGCTTGCTTTGCCCGCCGGAAAACCTGTGCTGACCCTTGCGGGGGCGCGTAAACTGCTCATGGTTCAACTCGCGGACTTGACATGTCCCGGGGTCATCGCCTAGAATTCACGTATCGGCGGCGGCATAGCCAAGTGGTAAGGCAGAGGCCTGCAAAGCCTTTATACCCCGGTTCAAATCCGGGTGCCGCCTCCATTATTTTCTTCTCAATTTCCCACACCCCGCTTCTCCCGGCGTCTTGACGCCCCTCCTCACCTTTTCTTCTCGCGCCGCCCAGCCCCCCTGCCAGGCGTAACGCCCAGCAGAGGAGCCGCGCGTTGAAAAGGCACGGCAGGCAATTTGGTTGAAAAAAGCCGTTGACTCCTTTTCCCAAAGGATCTAGACTGTATCGGTGAGATGGCGGACCGCCGTGCTACAGTCGCCGGTTCACGGGAAAGAGAGGGCAAATATGAAGCGCATGGCAATGAAGGCGGGACTCATCGTGGCCGCTGTCACGGCGTTGTTGCTGGTGGGGTGCCCCGACAAAGTGAATCCCCAGTACACCTACAGCACTTTTGCGGGCATAACTTTCGCCTATTGTCCCGCAGGGACTTACATGATGGGGCGCACACCGGGCGACCCGGACAGCGCCGACAACGAAGCGCCGCAGCACAGCGTCATATTCACCCG
The DNA here is from genome assembly GCA_903822375.1 of Candidatus Hydrogenedentota bacterium. GTDB lineage: Bacteria > Hydrogenedentota > Hydrogenedentia > Hydrogenedentales > CAITNO01 > CAITNO01. Next base: position 5,410 of record CAIJOU010000516.1, on the reverse strand, counting down.
CGGATTCTGGATGACGATTTATCCAATCACGCAGAAAGAATGGACGACGGTTATGGGGAGCAATCCCTCACGCTTCCAGGGACCGATGTACGGGGACACCGAAAACGACCCGGTTGTGGACGTTTCCTGGGACGATGCGCAGGCCTTTCTGGCGAACCTGAACGCACTGGTTCCAGGCATGGATTTCCGGCTGCCCAGCGAATCCGAATGGGAATACGCATGCCGGGCCGGGACCACCACCCGCTGCTATTGGGGCGAGGACCCTGACTACAAAGATATTGCGGCCTATGCGTGGTATAAAGAAAACAGTGGCGACCGCACCCATGAATCCGGAAAGAAGCTGCCCAACAAATGGGGACTGTATGATATGGGCGGCAACGTCTGGGAATGGGTCCAGGATGGGAACGGTTCCTACGCCGACACCCCCACAGACGGCAGCGCATACGAGTACGCCGGCGTGTCGTTCCGAGTCTGGCGCGCCGGCAGCTATGCCACGGACGCCGCTTCGTGCCGTTCAGCGAGCCGGGCGGCCTGGATGCATGACGACCACGGTGACAACGTTGGATTCCGCATCGCAAAATTCTAGTGCGGGAGTGGAAGACCCAGGCACTTCGTTTTCGCAACGTCAGCAATGTGCGTGCCTCCGCCCTATACACGCGTGCCTTCCGCCGCATCCGTCTTGATTCACCCGCGCCCGGTGGTATACCTTCTGGAACAGAGGCGGTTTCGCGGAGACTGCTCTCCACGGGCGAGTGGTGGAACTGGCATACACGACGGACTTAAAATGCTTTTCCTAGCACAAAGATGAGCACTGGCACGCACCGCCTTCTCCATGGGGGACATCGACTTTTGCGGGGGCGCAGTTAGGTCAACGGATCTTTTCATGTTGCTCCGGTCCCGGTCTGGGGCGTCGTGGTTTTTCCCCTCTCGGCTCGCAACACCTTGTCCTGCATCGCGCTTTCCGTGCCGCACAGAAAGCACGTCCGCCGACATGACAAAGTCCGTTCTTCTGCGATTGCCGAACGTGCAAGAAGAGACCGGAACCCGTCGCTGGGTTCCGGCGCTCCGCTTCGCCTGTCGGCGGTCAGGCGGGGTCAGGGATCTCGACCTCGTCGGGAAAGTGCTCCTGCAGGATGCGCAGGCACCGCTCGACGGCGGTGTCATAGCACAAACGCTGGGTCTTGCAGAACTCGAAGACGGGCTCCCCGCCCCGGCCGCACGTCGCGATGCGCTCGACCAGGAAAGTTTCGCAGCCGGGTCTGCCGTCGAAGCGAACCTCGTCCGCCGTGAAGACGGGGTCGGCAAAGCACCCTTCCAGTTCGGCGCATGCCTCTTGGCAGGCGTCGGCGAATGCGCGGAACCTCTCCGCGTCTAGTTCCCTTGGCCTGTGCCAGTACCTCGTGAATCCCATCGTTGTGGTCCTCCATGTTTCGTGGGCGTCCATGCGCGCGCCCGCAGTGCGGTGGAATCCTCCGCTGCCCTCCTCTGGATGAAATATGTGCTCGACGGTCCCCTTGCCGCGGTGGGTGCTTGTGTGTCGCTGGACCCGCGCGTCCCAGCGGGTCGGGTCGCGGGGCGGCGGCGTGTACGCAGGTCGGGTGCGGGTGGTGGCCGGTCGGGCCAGGCTGTGTGGGTGGCGTCGCGGCGATGGCGGGTGGATGTGCGGTTTGCCCCCCCGAGGAAATTGGGCGAAAAGTGTGCGGTTCGCGAAATTTGACAAGCTGGAAAGGATCTGCTATTCTAGTTCCGTTAATTTGAAGAGTGCTAGCACGAAGGTGCTGGCTTTGTTGCGCGTCTGGATCGCGCGAAATGACCCGCCGGGTCGTTTCCGTGAATCAGAAGCAACTCTTCAGTTCTGTCAAGGTATCCCCCCCGTGTTTCGCGGGTCGCCCTCACTGATGTGGGGGTGGTGGATTGTGGGTCTCATTGAAGGCCCCGAGAGCAACCTTCAGACAGGCGGATTGAAGCCATGCCAGCGATGGCATGGCGGACGGAATGTGTTTTTTGAGCAAGAGAGGTGTGTCCGGCCGTAGTGTGCCGGTTCGCACTTCCCGAGATGCGACGGCGAGCTGCAAATGCTCGTGCGTGTTCGCATGGCTCACTCATTCCCCTTCCCGCCTGCCCGAAGGTTGTTTTTGTTTTCCCGCCCCGCACAAGCCGCAACTCTGCGCTATGGCATCGGTTTCCATGTCCGCCCGAGATGACGCTCATTTCGTGGGCTGGGCAGCCGGTGCCTGAACCTCGAACATCCCCGGAAGGAGGTGACAAGAGGAAGTCTTCGAGCCCATGGTGGGTCCGAAGGCGAAGAGGTTCGCACTCCTTGGTTTGGCTCGGTTCTTACCGGGCAAAATTTAGGAGGTACTCACATGAGTACGCATTTTGTTGATGAGGGCAGCGCGGCCAACCACGAGGTGGGTGCGCAGCCCGTCGAGAGCACAATGGACGGGGCACGCGACGTGCCCGCAGTCCACGTGCCAACCCCCTTGCAGGACACGGCCGACAGCGCCGTGCCTTGCGAGGAGAGCGCGCTGCCCGTCGAGGGCGCTGTGGACGGGGCGACTGACTCGCCTGCCGTTCACGTGCCAACCCCCTTGCAGGACACGGCCGACAGCGCCGTGCCGTGCGAGGAGACGCTGGCCACACCGGATGCTGCACTCGCGGCACACCGGGGCGATGATGCCCAGAACGATACCCCGGCCGGGGTGGATGTGCAGGCCGAGCCGACCACGCCGCAGGGCATGACCGAGGGTCTCCCGCCGCGCGATGCCGCGCCAGTCGCGCAGCTTCGTGATGATGACCTGGACGATGACCCGGAGGTGAACGCGCTGGAGGCGGGCATGGACCGCACGGCGCAGCGCCACGGCGACGAGGACGAGGAGGATGCGCCTGCGTTCTTCTCGCTTCGGGGCACGCCCAACCCGCCAGGACGCTTCCCGTGGGAGGCCCTGCCGCAGCCGATCGCCCGGTGGGCCGAGGCGCTGGCGGTTCTGGCCAGGGGGTCCTACGTGATCGCGGCCACCATGGTCCTGGCGTTCATCGGGCTGGTGCTGCAGCCGCGACGGGACGTGGAGCTGTGGGACAGTCCCCGGGGGTTGTCCCTCTTCGCGATGATCATTGCCCCGACCGGCGCGATGAAAAGTACAATTTTCCGCCGCCTGGCGAAGCCGATCTGGGAGTTCGAGCGCGGCCTGCGGCGCGCGCAGGCCGAGGAGGCCCGCAGTGCCAAACGTGAAGGGCGGGATGCGCCGCCGGACGATACGGTGATGGAGATCATCACGACAGACCCAACCGCCGCGTCTCTGGAGAAGTACTTGCCGAAGTCGCGGGGCGGGTTCATGGGCCTGTTCCTCGATGAGGTGGCTATCTTCGCCGGTGGGTACAGCATGCAGCGCTCAACCTTCCTGGGGATGATCGGTCTCCTGAGCAAGCTCTACGACGGTGACCCTCTCACCAACATGAGGGCTACAAATAGTGCTCCAGTATCGACAGCTCTGAAGAGGTTCTCTGTCCTGCTCGTCGGTCAGATGGGTCCGTTCACGAGCCTGCTCACAAACCAGATCCTGCGGCAGCAAGGATTCCTGTCGAGGTTTCTCGTCACGGCCCCCGCACCGGAGGAGCGGGGCAAGGCCAGCGTGGAGGAGCGGCAGGCCGCCCTGTTGACCCTTCGCAGCTACGAGGCGTTCGTTGAAATGGCACTCAACGCGCCCCCGCCTGTGGTGCCGGGAAGTGGCAATGATCTTGATCCGCCGGTGCTGATCCTGACCCCGGAGGCGGAGGACATCATCGAGGCGTTCTCCGATGAAATTAGGGCCTTGCGCCGCACCGTGGGGGACGATAGTGTAGTACATGAGCTAGTAAACAAAGCCGCTGAGCTGAGCGGACGCGTGGCGGGATTGTTCTCGCTGCTTGCCGACATGGACGCCAGCACCGTCGGCGAGGATGCTGCCAGGCGCGCCGTCACGCTTGTGCGGTACTACATGGGGGAGTCCATCAGGATCGCCATTCCAGCGGAGAACAGCAAGCATGTCCTGGTCGCCGAGAGCATCGCCGAATGGATGGCGAAGAAGGGCCTGACGGAGGTCCCCCGCACCAAGCTGCAGAACGCCAGCATCGGCCGCAAGCTGACTGTCGGCGAATTCGATCCGGCACTCAAGCTCCTCATCGACAGTGGTTGGATCGTCGAGGCGCGCACCCGAGCCCGCAAAGGTGGGCGTGAGAAGCGTGTCTACCGCCTGACCCGTGCCGCGATGCGTGAGCTGAAGTTCCCCGGTGCCTGATGCACCATCACCGCGGGCCGGGGCCATTCAGGCCCCGGCCCCTTCCCCCAACCAAAACAAAAGAGGATTTCATCATGAAGAAATCAGAGATACAGACGTTGTCGATGGAGGTCGTCAAGCGGGGCGAGGCCCGGCAGGTCGGCCGGTCGAAGAGCACCTTCCGCATGGTTCTGTACCGCATTGGCCGGTGCGGCGACGAGGTGTTCATCATCATCGATGGCACCGAGCCGTCCGGTGGCGGGACGACCACCCGCAAGTGGGTCCCGCTGAGTCGGTTGCTCCCGCTGTTCGAGCAGTGGGTGCTGGAGGACGATGAGGTCGCCACCAATGGCGACGGCTGTCCAATCGCCCACTTCGGCAAGTACTTCAAGCCCGTCTTACCCGGAAACAGCTCGATGTCCGGCCGGATGGTTGCGGTGTTGCGCCTGGAGGGCGTCCTTGTGGCCGGTGACATGGTCGCGGTGCTGTTGCCCGACTATCCGACGAACTTTTCCTTCCGGAAAAGCCTGCGACACCCGGCGTTCGGCCTGAATGACCTCGTGGCGGATTGTCTGGCTCTGCCAGCCTCCATGGAGGTGCTGGACGTCCCGCTCGACCGCGTGTTCGATCCTGAAAGCTAGCCAAGGGTCGCGGGACGCACGGCCTGGCGCATGGCAGGGGCCGATTCGGTGGCATCACCGGGTCGGCCCCTCTTCTGTGCCCTCGTGCGGTTGCGGAGTTTGCTGCATTTGGGGCGCTTGCACCCATTCTGTTGGGCACCTTGCACTTCCAGCCAGATGGGACCGGCGCGGCACGCGTGCCGCTTGCGGTGTTTGCCCAGCGGTGCGTTTTTCCCTTGGCGGGCCGTCGGTCCCAGCCGGGCGGCGGGGGATGCTTTTCGGCATCCGCCCTTCCTGCGTGCAGGGCCGCCCCGGCGGTCACACCGGGCCGACGAAACGGTTCACACACAGACAGAGACTATGCGGCGCGGCGGGCTTCCCTATCGCCAGACTCCAACCTACCGGCACATTCTGGACTGTGCGACGTCCGCAGAGTTTGCGGATTGTGCCCGGCGGTCCTTCTTTTCTCCGCCACGCCCCCGCAACAACTTTTCTCTCAGGCACATATTGAGTCCATGCGGTGCCCGATGCATG
>CAIJOU010000515.1 GCA_903822375.1 Candidatus Hydrogenedentota bacterium | reverse complement strand
CTTGGGGAGTCCATGCACTCGCAAAGGAATGAACCCAAGCCGATTGCGCACGCGTCCACACCGCGGGAAAGCGCAACCTCCGCCACTTCCGCGGCGGTGTAGACCTTGTGGGTGCGGATAATTTCCATCACGAGTTCAGCCATTCCGCCGACGTCGGACAAATCGGCCGGCAATCCATCCAGCGCCCCGCGGGCGGGCGCGTGGATGGTCGATACCCCGTCGAGCACGGCACCGATCAAGCGGCACAATTCGCGCTCGGCATGAGCACCCCGGCAGGCCATTTGCCCGAAGTCGTGCATCAGTAACTGCTGCCCGCGGGCAAGACCAATTTCTTGCCGCCTGCCAGTGCGGTGCCGTCGGCCAAAGCCTGCCGGATCGGTGCGGTGAGTCCACCCTCCCCATGGACCTCCGAGACGAAACTTTTCAACTTCGCGACGGTGGTTCGGGCGAGGCCGTCGGTTGCGCCGTCATCGAGCAGCAGCAGTCGCACGCGGTCAGGCAAAATTCCCCTTTTCGGAATTTGAACGCCGGTCCCTTTCCAGCTTTCCAAGGCAGTCTGCGACAGCGCGAGAACCGTTTCGTCGCCAACGGGTGCGCCGTCCAACGTGGCGCCGCTCTGCTTCCCCGAGGACTGCGGGCGCGGTGCTGCCGGTGCCGCCGTGCGGGCCGGTGTGGCGACAGCCTGCGCTCTTGCAGGCGGCGGCATGAGCCCGTGCCGGATCGCGGCTTCGTCAAAGCGAGCGTTGAAGGCCGCAAGCGCGGCAGCGGAGAGCCTCGGCGGCGCGGACGCGGCGGGCGCGGCGGATGCTGTAGTGGGCGCGGCGTGCGCATGGGGAACCGGTCCCGCTCTCCGGAATCCACGCGCGGCGAGCATTCCCTCGGGATCGGCTTTTTCCAGTGCGGTGTAAGCCTCAAGATAAGTAAGTTTCTTCCCAGCCTTGGCGCTCTCGGCGATCATTGCGTCGGCCTTGGCGTCAAATTCTGTCATATCTGGCATATTGCGATTTCCTTTTTCAGTGGTGATTTATTGGACCGGGGACGCCAAGGGACGCCCCCGGCCATGACACAAAACCGGCGCGTGCAACAGGCACGCGGCCATGAGAAGGACAAATCACGACGACGGGATCGTCCGGAAGGAGCGGAGCAGTTCGTCCAGCGCGCTGTTGAAAATCAACGACACAACCGGGCGGTGGTCGAGCCCTGCCTTCACAAAACCGGGATTCCCATAATTGACGGCAAGAGCCTTTCGCGCCGCGTCGAAAACCGGATTAAAGGATTCCCGGACCGTGGCCTCGTCGGCCAGCGCGGCCCTGACAGCGGCCTCGATACGGTCGTAATGCGCCTGCCGAATTCCCGACCAAGCGGCCTCGATTTCCCGGCGCACGGCCCGCACGGCGGCACCGACGGTCTGGACCGCAGCGGACTCGACATCAAGGATGCGGGCGGCGCGGATCGTTTCCATTTTCGCCGCGCGTAACAGTTCATCGCGGACCGCAGCAACGGCCGCCATTTCCGGCTTGCCATCGCGAAAGGCCAGCGCCTCATCGAGTGCGGCCTCGGCGACGGTCAGTTTCCCCTCGAGTTCCTGGACCTTCTGCGCAGCCTCCGCGCGAAGACGTTTTGCCTCGCCATAGGTGAGTACATCGGACAGCTTCCCAAGCGCAGCGGAGGCTTCCAGGCTCTTGGCGACAATCACGGCCACGGCGTCGGTGGTCGGTGTGGTGATGTTTTCCATGGCGTTACACCGCCAACCGCGGCGACGCGGTTTCTACGGACTGCGTCACCCTATGCGCGGCGACGAAGGCTTGGAGGTCCTCCGGCGAGTAGCGCACGGCGTGACCCAACTTGATGAATGGCACAATCGCCATGCGCTGATCACGCGGTCCTTGGGAACGTTGCTGCCGCAGTGTGATTTGGGCAAGGCCAAGAAACTTGGCGGCGGCGGCGGTGTCGAGCAGGCCGCTCAGCGCGGGGGAGGAGTTCTGTTCCATTTTCTTTTTCTCCAATCGAAACACAAAGAAAAACCGGGCGCAACATACATTTCTGCATGTCACGTCCGGCGGTGTCTTTGTGTCCGATGGACGGCACGGGCAAACAGTCCCGTGCAAACGCATTCAACTATTTTAAACGGCGGTGTGCTTTCGAGAGCACGCGGCCGCGCATACGTTCCACGCAAACAACATCTCGTCAGCGGTTTGAGGACGGCCCTCCGAATCCGCTCCGGTCCTCGTGGTGCGAACATAAATTCTTGCGGGAGGCAGGTCTCTCCACAAAGCGACCCTGCCCGCTTCGCAATGGGCTTGGAGCACTCTCCAGCCGCCCAGCGAATCAACGGCTTTGGAAACGTCGGCAAATATTTTCTGTCGTTCAGTGAGGACCGCAACCTTTGCGGCGACAAGATCCCCCTCTACACCGGATTCGGGGCGTGGGCCTTTTCGGTCCTTCCAGAAGATGTTCACCAACGGCTTAATCTGTGTCCCGCCCTCGATATAAGCGACGAGAAGATCATTCGGCGTTGCGTCGGACTGCATGGCGCGGTCGCACAGTTTCTTGAGGGCGCCCAAGCGTCCTAGTTGTCTTGCAACCTCATTGCGCTCTTTGTTTAGCAGATGCACAAGGCCTTTTTGTAAGAACACGTTGTCCATGCCAAAAGTGTACTCCTGTACGCAGCGCCTGTCAACGTGTGTTCCCCGATAGGACACAAGTAG
>CAIJOU010000514.1 GCA_903822375.1 Candidatus Hydrogenedentota bacterium | reverse complement strand
GACTTCAGAACCGCGCAAAGACCGCGAGGCTCGCAGAGAATATCCGCCAAATTCGAGCCCAGCTGGTCCAGCGCGTCCTGGTAGTGGTCGCCATGCAACACCTCCAACAGAACGGCCAATTCATCTGCTGTCTCGACGGATGCGGATTCACCTTCAATTACGACTGTAAAATCAGGCATGCGCATACACCTCCTTGCCCGTTTTCAAGCAACAGGAACCACGATGTGCAACGGTCTTATGGGCATTGTCGGCGGCAGGAGCAAACATTTCAACTTCTTGCCCGTTCACGACGGCACTACCTGAGGTATTGGACGAAAAACGCCGTGGTGCGGTCGAGCACCTTTTTGTAGTCTTCCGGTTTGGCGTGGGAGAATCCATGGCCGGCGCCGTCGAGCGAGATCAACTCATGTTCCACGCCTGCATTCTTGAGCGCATCCGCCATCTGTACGGAGAGCACATAAGGGACGTCGGTGTCATCGGTGCCGTGGGCGAGCAACGTTGGCGGGTACTCTGCCGTGACGTTCTTGACGGGGCAGAACGGCACAAAGGATTCTGGTGCAACGCGGGGGTCCAAGCCGGTAATTTCATTCGGCCAAACGCCCTGCTGGCGGCAGTACAGGTAGAAGTCATTGCGCCATTTGCCTTGCGGGTTTCCACAGGGTGTTCCCTCCCCAACAGCGCTCATGGCCTCCTCTTTGGTAATCATTGGCTTGGTGCAATAGTAGGGATCGGGCCTGCTCTGCCATTCGCCGACAATGTCCCCGAAGCCGAAGTGGGAGACCAGCGCCTTGGGACGGGGCTGGATGCAAATCCCGGTCATCAACGCCAGGTAGCCGCCGGCAGAACCGCCCTGCACGGCAATTCGGTCCGGGTCGCCGCCAAAGCGGTCCGCAGCATGCTCGTGGAGCCAGGCAAAAGCCGCCTGAACGTCTTTTATGATTTCGGGGAGTTTGGTCTCCGGCGCGAGGCGGTAGTCGATTGACACCACGGCAAACCCCTTTTCAATCAGCGGGCTGAACAAATCCGTCTGGATCGGAGAGCGCGCCCCCATGATCAGGGCGCCTCCGTGTATTGTGACAATGATCGGGCGAAGGCCGCCATCTGCGATACCCGTGTACACATCCAATTTGATTGCGCAGTCTCCCACGTCTTTGAACGTACAGGTTTCCATGCGCACTTTGCGTGTGGTTCGGCAGCCCGCCAACGAGCATCCGCACGCCGTTGCCGCAACAACCAACTGCTTTAGTGCCTGTCTTCGGTCCATGAGTTCCCGTTCCTGTCAGTCGTTTTGCAGGGCCCAAAGTGTGTTCGAAGTCAAAACCCGGTTACTGCAAACGGGATTCCATCCGGCATCTCTCCTGGCGCTCGTGCCGGTTGTCCCGGTCTGCTTGTTCGGACATCATACCTCTTCTTCTTTCGGAAAGGTGCGCTCACGGCATGCCGAATTCCATTCCGCAGCCTCAGCCGTTGCTCATCCGGCGGGCTTCGCCCTCCAAACCCCGGTTTATGGCCGGAGCCGTCCGGATTCATCCCACCCTCTCCGACGGGAAACCGTGACCAGGCTTTCCTAAACCTTTTGCAGGCCTGCGGCATCTAAACTTCAAAACACGTCACGGATGTGTTGTTGGGAGAACAACACAGGCGATGCCCGGCGTGGCATACTGGGTGCCAGCGATTGAATTTGGATGCCATAGAGAAAAGGACCATGGTCAAGCACGGCGAGACAGATTTCCCGCTCGACGCGAAGTCGGCCGACGCCTATCTCATTGCCCGGGCAATCGGCGTCGGGCACCTTTTCCACCGAAGCGGGCGATATTGAAGTCTCCGGGGACTTGGCCGAAACGGGAAAACTGCGGGTCTATTCGCGTGCGCGTTCCCGAGAATCCGGCGGCCTCATTTGAGGCCTCAACGTTCTCAGGCAGCATCCGAAACGCCTTTGGACCGGCTCCGGAAAAACGTCTTGGGCCTGGAAGAAAACTGCAGTTCGGCCCGGCCGGGGCCAAAGCCTCTGTCTCGCTGGAGACGATGAGCGGCGATATAGTCCTGGAACGCAAGTAAGGTCCGGGGAACTGCTACACCTCTTGCGGAGATTCTCTCGTAAAAATGAGCGCGAGCAGCGTTACCAATGCCGCGACGGAGAGGTAGAATCCGACATAGGCCAGGCCGTAATGCTTCGCCAGCGAAACGGCAATGTAGGGCGCGAGTGACGCGCCAAAGATTCCGGCCAGGTTGAACGTCAATGACGCCCCCGTAAAGCGCACCTCCGCGGGGAAGAGTTCGGAGAGCATGGTGCCGAGCGGCCCGTAAGTCATGCCCATCAGGCCGAGGCCCATGCACAGAAAGCAAGTGACCAGCACGGGGCTTCCCGAGCCGAACATGGGCGATATGAGAAAGCCGAACAGCGCAATGGTGACGGTCACCCAGATGAGCGTCCGACGCCTGCCAATGCGGTCCGCCAGGACGGCCGAAATTGGTATGGTGGCGCCATAGACGAGCGTGGAGAACAGTTGCATCCGCAGGAAGACCGGGCGCGTGTAGCCGAGCGATGTGGTGGCCCAGCTCTGCGTAAAGACAGTCATGAGGTAGAAGAGCGTGAATGTTGTCATAGCAATGAACACGCCGAGCACGAGCACCCGCGGGTAGCGCGCCACCACGGTCGCCGTCGGAATCTTGACCCGTTTGTTGTTCTTCAGCACTTCCTCGAAGGCGGGAGTCTCGGTAAGTCTCAGCCGCACATACAGGCCGAAGAGGATAAGCGCCGTGCTTGCAAGGAAGGGAAGGCGCCACCCAAAACGGAAGAACTGCTCGTCGGTCAGGCACTGGCTCAACATGAGGAAGAAACCGCTTGCAAGAATGAAACCGATGGGTGACCCCAACTGGGGGAACATGCCAAACCAGGCGCGCTTTTCCGGGGGCGCGTTCTCCGTGGCGAGCAGCACGGCGCCGCCCCATTCCCCGCCAAGTCCCAGGCCCTGACCCAGGCGGCAAAGCGCCAGCAACAGCGGTGCGGCGGTTCCGATCGCCGCGTAAGTGGGTAGCAAGCCGATGGCGACCGTCGAGAGTCCCATGGTCAACAGTGCGGCCACCAGGGTCGCCTTGCGCCCGATACGGTCGCCAAAATGGCCGAACACGGCTGACCCGATCGGGCGCGCAAAGAACGCGATGGAAAAAGTCGCCAGCGATTCCAAAGTCCCGGCCGTCGGGTCGGCGCGGGGGAAAAACAACTGCGGAAACACGAGGACCGCCGCGTTGGCGTAGATGTAGAAATCGAAGAACTCAATGGTCGTACCTATCAAGCTGGCGAGCAAGACAAGCGCGACGGGGTTTCGTGGTTTTTCTGCGCCAGCCGATACGTGCATCATGTTTCCTTTGTGTGTCTCTTTGCATCAGGCAAGGGCTTTACCGTTCGAATCTTTCGTTCCGGCAAGACCTTCATAAGAAAGAGCCCGGAGCAGGGACAATGCCATCCACCACGCATCCTAACAAACGATGACGGGATTCTGCCAATTGGGAAACTCGAAAGAGGTTGAGCGAACACTGAAGATGCGGCCTTTGTGGGCGGTGAGCCGGATGCTGTATTCTCGTATTCGCCAAAGGGCAGCCCTGGTTGGTGCGGGGCCGGTATTGGAATTCTGGTTTGTTTACGGTGCCATTTGCAGGCCAAACCTCAACGCGCCCATGGACAAAGGAGCTTTCTTCGATGAGAAGCGAATCTCTCGCCACACGCCGTCAATTCATGCGTAACGCCGCCGCGTCTACGGCCGCAATTTCGGCTCCCTGGATCATTCCCTCCAGCGCGTTGGGAAAAGGAGGCGTGGACGCCCCGAGCGAAAGGGTGACGCTGGGCGTTATCGGGATTGGTCCGCGCTGCAGATACGTCCTGCCGCAGATGCTTGAACAGCCCGATGTGCAGTGTGTCGCCGTGGCGGACGTGCAGGCAAGCCGCCGCGACGCCGCCAAGGAATTTGTCGACAAACATTACGGCAACAGCGACTGCGTTTTGTATTGGGACTTCCGTGAACTGCTTGATCGAAAAGACATTGATGCGGTGCTCATCGCCACGGGCGACCGCTGGCACTCCCCGGCGTCGATACTTGCTGCGAAGGCGGGCAAGGACGTGTACAGCGAGAAACCCTGCGGACTGACCATAGCCAACTGCCAGGAACTTGCGGAGACCATCAAGCGCACGGGCCGCGTCTTTCAGGCCGGGACACAGCGGCGCAGCGTTGCCAATTTCCAGAAGGCCGTCGAGCTTGCGCACACGGGGAAACTCGGCAAGATTCACACGCTGCACGCCAGTGTGTACGTTCCGGAGTTCAAGACGGCCTGGTTGCCGGGGGAAGCGACGCCCCCACCCGACGTGGTGGATTGGAACATGTGGCTGGGCCCGGCGCCGTGGCGGTTGTACAACAGTGAGTATGTCAAAGGGGGATGGCGCGCGCACTGGGATTTTGAATCGGGTGCACGCCTGCTGGATTGGGGCGCGCACACCGTGGACCTCTGCCAGTGGGCCAACAAGGCGGACGACACGATGCCCGTCTCGTTTGAGCCCAACGAAGAAAACATCACGGCCCTTTATGCCAACGGCGTCAAACTGGTGATGCACTTCCTGAAGACGCCCTTTGAACAGCGTCCGGGGTGGGTTCAAGCCCTGGGCACCTGTCCCGTGCGATTCGAAGGCGACGAAGGCTGGGTCGAGGTCGGAGACAGCGGCGGTATCGAGGTGAATCCCGCATCGCTCAAGCCGGAACTTTCCCAATCGCCGCAGAGCCAGCCCGGACTGGACGTGCAGGGGCACTCCCGGGATTTCCTGGACTGCATCAAATCACGCAAACCCACGGCAGCCAACGCGGAGGTGATGCGGCATTCGCACATCGCGTGCCATGCGGCGGCACTGTCATGGATGCTCGGCCGCAAGCTGGAGTTGGACCCTGTAAAGGAAGAATTCATCAACGACGAGGAAGCCAACAGACTGCGTGCCCGTCCGGCGCGCGATTGGTCCTAGCGGGGGCGGCATTC
>CAIJOU010000513.1 GCA_903822375.1 Candidatus Hydrogenedentota bacterium | reverse complement strand
GAAGTCGAGCAGGTCCTCGACGATTTCCTTGCAGCGCAGGCTGTTGCGCAGGATGCGGTTGACCACTTCGGCCGTCTGCTCGGGCGGCAGCCCCTTGGACATGAGTTCGGCGAAGCCGATGACGACCCCGAGGGGATTGCGCAACTGCTGGGCGACCGTGAGCGCGATCTGCGATACGAGCGAGGACCGCTGCTGCGCCAGAATCTGGTTCTCCATCCGTTTTTCAAGCCGCTTCTGCGAGGTCAGGTCCAGCAGTCCGCAGGCAACGTGGGTGACGCGCCCGTCAGGGGCAAAAATCGGCATGAGCCACACGCGGAACCACCGGGTCTGGTCGGGTTCATCCAGACGCTCCTCCCCCAGATGGGGTGTGCCGGTGCGAAAGACCTGACGGCAGGCGCAGGTGGTGCCGGGCGCACCCCGGCGGCGGTGGAAATGGCAGCAGTAGGGCAGGGAGTCGGTGTTGTCCGCAAACGTGAAGAACCGGGCCATCTCCGTGGCGTGCACGATGACGCCGTTTTCATCGAACAACTGCACGGGGAGGGGCACAATGCCGATGACCCGCCGCCGCACGTATTCGAGCACGTCATCAACGCCCACCCGCTCGCTGTCGGCCGGCTCAAAACACACGGCGGCGCCGTCCCGGCGCCCTTCACTGTCAAACATGGGCTGCACGAGAAACTGCAGTTTCTGGCCCGGACTGGCGGCAAGCCGTCCTGTAAACTCGTGCTTTTGAAGGGTCGGCCGGCGCTGCCGCAGCAGCCGGCGAATCTCCTGGGCGGTATCCTCGTCGCAGAGTACCAGAAAATCGCGGCCCGGCAGCGATTCCAGCGGGGTTTTCAACTGTTGCGCGCACGCGGCGTTAGCCTCGATGAAAAAGCCGTTGCCGTCGAGCAGCATGAAAGGCCGGCCCACGGTATCCATGATGGCCCGTTGGCGGCGGCCTTTCGACAGGAGCGCATCGCGGTCCCGCTGGCTGAAGTACTGGGCGGCCTGCATTATATGAAGGTCGTAGATCTCATTGACTATTTCGAACAGGTCGGCGTCCGAGAGTTCTGGCACCTTGCCGCTGCAGAAAGGCACCACCGCGTTTCGGGCGCGCCGTCCCACTTCCATAAGTTCCAGAAGTGTTCCGCCGCTGGCCGCAAGCGACTCCGACAGGGTCGCCGACCATTCGCGTGCCAGGAACGGTTGCCCGTGCAGCATGCCGATCAGTTCCCTGAGCCACGGCAGCACAAGCTGCCCCGCGGTATCACGGTCCTTTGGGAGCAGCGCCTCCAGTATGCACTGGCTGAGCGCCTCCAGGCGGGGCTCCAAATAGTCGGCAAACAGTTTTGCAGCCTGCATGTTCATGGACGTTGCACGTTCCCTTAAGCACCATAACCGGCCGTCTGCCCATCAGGGGCAGCGGTTTGAGCAAACATAATAATGCCAGTATGCCGGTGCGGATACAAGACCGCTCACCCGCATGCGGCAGGTGGTCCCACCGGGCTCCTGGGTGCAGGCACCTGTCTTCGATTTGGGCCGGTGCCGGCGTGGGTGCGGTCACCTATGCAAACAGGATGCCCGCCCCGGCCATTGTCAGGCAGGACGGACCCGAAGCGTGATGATCTTTTTCGGGTCCGCCTTGATCGACAGCGTGCGGCCCGTAATCTTGAGCGGTTTTCCGTCGACCTCTTCAAGTGTGACCAGTTCGGCGGAGGCGGGGGGCCGGACAAACCGGACCGTGCCCTTCACTGCCTTGGACGTGGGGTTGGACAGGCGCAGTATCCAGCCATCGCCGTCTTCCGCCGGCTTGACGGCCGTGACGGTGAGGGTGCCGGGCTCCACCTCGAACAGGCCGTGGCGGCAGGGAAGCGTTCCACCGTGGGCGCCCGCCTGGGCCGGGTCCACCGGGGCCACGAAGGCGTCGGCCTCCTCGATCACGCCGCCCGCGGAGAAGTCGCCGGCGTGGGGATAGATGCGGTAGGCGAATGCGTGTGCGCCGGGGCACTGGGAAAGTGTCATTTCGGGATGGCTATCCCAGCGGCAGCTCACGGTCGTCAGGCTTACCTCGTAGGCGCGCATCAGCGTGACGGCGATGGCCCGGTCGGCATCCTGCGTGACCTCGTATTCGCGCAGGCCCTCGGCGATGAACGCCAGACCGCCCTTCTTGTCGCTCACGTCGACAAAGCGCTGCATCGGGAACGTAACGCCCTTGCAGCCGAACCATTGGCTGTCTTTACTGAAGACCGTTTCCCGCTCCACCACGTCGAACGCGCTTTCGGCGTGGCAGGTGCGTCCCGCGCGGCGCGTCGGGAGCATGACCCGAAGCCGGTGGTTTTGGGCCGTGTTGTCATAGCTTACGGCCACCTCAACGCTTTTGGCGCCGCGCCGCAGGGTAATGTGCGAGGTGACGGTAAGCGGCAGGGTGTCGCGCGAGCGCGAAGCGCTGCTGCCGATGCCGTCCAGCCGCTGCCACGGGTCGCCGCCGTTCTCGTCCAGACCGGCGGGCACTATCATGTCCACCTCGACACGGTACCGGGCAAGCAGGGGGCCGTCTTCTTCCAGGGCAACCCGCACGGGGAAGCCGCGGCTGTCGATGACCTGGTCAACGGCCGGGTTGTGGTGCATCCATGCGTGGCCCGCCTCGCCGTTGTCGAGGAAGTAATTGAGGTCGTTGTACTGCACCCCGCTGGCCTTGTGGGTCACGCCCAGGGTGCCGTCGGTCTTCACCGTCACGCGCAGATGCTCGTTCTCCATGGTGTTTGCGGCGGTGACCAGACTGCCGCGGTCGAACATCTGGGTGCGGTCCACACGGAAGGTGGCGTAGCCGAGGGCGGGCAGTTTTGCCGCGTCGAAATGCACCGTGAAGCGCTCGCTCTTCATCATGGCGGTCGCGTCCCAGGCATGGTTGACGACGGCCCAGTGGGGCTTGCGCGCCGAAACCTGGACGCTGACGGGGCGGCCCGTCTCCGCATCGACCAGCGCAAACTCGCCGCGCGGGCCGGTGTAGGGCAGGTCGAGCACGGCCGTCACCACCTCGGAGCGGGACCGCGCCAGCGGATTAAACACCGTCAGCAACACGTCGTCCGCCTTGGCCTTGCTGTTGTTGATGCGCAGTTGCAGGTCGCCCAGCGACCGGGTGATCACGCCCTCGCAGATATGGATCACCTGCCTGAGCCGGTGCATCATGTCCTCTTCGATGGCGTCCACGCCGCTGCCCGAGATGCTGTCGTGGGCGTGACACTTGAGCAGGGTCTTCCACGCCAGGTCAAGGAACGCGCGGGGATAGTCCGCGCCCGCCCAGGCCGCCATGGCAGCAAAGGGCTCGGCACGCCGTTGCAGCAGGTATTCGGCGCGGGAGGCCAGCGCCTTCATGCGCGTGCGGCTCGACAGCACGTCGCTGTACAGGTGCATGGTCACGGGCATCGGCTTGGGAATGCGCTGCTCGCCTTTGAGCACCTGCAATTCGTCCCACTTCACCTCGGCCTTGATGGCTTTGAGCATCTCCGGGTAGGAGTCGTGGAGCACCTTGTCGGGGGCGAGGGCCTTGGCGGTTTCGCGGATCATTTCCACCTCGGCCGGGTCGGCCATGCTGGCGTCGTGGCCGTTCATGAACGTCAAATGGCGCGTGGTGGCAACCTTGCGCTCGCACTCGCGCAGCCATTTGACCTTCTCCGCGATTTTCTCCCGGTCAAAACCGCGCTTGGGGTCGAGCAGGAAATGGTGTCCCGGCGCCATGCTGGGTGAGCAGCGGTGGAACGGCAGACCCAACTCATCCCAGGTGCATTCCCGATCGGCAATGGCCTTGCCGTAGAGTGCGGCGCGATAGACGTGCTGGTAAAAATTGTAACGTGCGCCGCTGCTCATCTGGCTGCCCAGAATGCGCGTGCCGTCCGCCCCCTCCAGAATGAACTCGTTAGGCGTCTCCTCGTGGCTGATGCCGTGGTAAAAGAGGATGGTGTCGATGCCGAAGCCCGCGTAGAGCTGCGGCATTTGCGAATTCTGGCCGTAAGAAAAGGGGGTGTGCCCCACCTTCATCACATTGCCGAAGGACTTGGCCACACGGTGCCCGATTAGGAGATTGCGCACCAGCGATTCGCCGTTGACCTCGAAGCCCTCGGGGCAGGTGTACCAGGGACCGACCAGCAGACGGCCGTCACGGACGACCTTTTCCACCCGCGCGCGGTTCTCGGGCCGGACTTCCAGATAGTCCTCCAGCGGTACGGTCTGCGAATCGAGCACAAAGGCGCGGTATTCCGGCTGGGTTTCCATCACGTTCAGCAGTCCGTCCAGGAAATCGACGAGCATCATGCGCGTTTCCTGGAAGGGGAACAGCCATTCGCGGTCCCAGTGCGTGTTGGATATGACATGAATCACGTGCCGTGCGGCCATGGTATGGGTCTCCGTGGGGGTTGATGGACTGGGGGCATATTGTTGCCACGGAGCGGCGGCAAGTCAATTTGGAGGGTCAGATTCCGATTGGCCTGCACCGCATGGCTAGGCAGACCTGAAACCTGCCCGTGCTGTTTAGGCTCCGGCCTTGCCGTCTATGGCTCGGGCCTGAGTATAACGCCGTTTTCCTCCGTCAAGGCGGCGACGACCCTGTTTATGCCGATCTCCGGAGGGCTTTGGGGCAGGCTTGGGTAAAAGGACATTGCTTCACGGTTTACAGTATAGACAGACTTGTCACGAATCCAGAACGCATAATACTTGTCGATTTCTTTGTTGCCGGAATCAGCGTCGGGGTAGAAAGCAATCGCCCATCCTCCCTCCAGAGGACATGTCAGAAACTGGGTCGGACCTTTGAACGGCATCTGCCCAAGCGTTTTGCCCAGAAGTTCCATGGCCTCGATGCTCTTCTTCTGCTCAGCAGGCATGCCAAGTGAGCATGATTGGGCGAGAAGGCACAACAAGAGCAGAGTGAACAGCGAGGACATGCGGCGGACGAATTTGTTCCAGCTCATTTCATCGCCTCCTTCCAATTCAGTACCGCGATATTTTCGTACCGTATCAAGGTTGCCTGAACAAGGCTGTCGAAAGAGAAGCCCCGTCATTTGCCTGGCTCTGTACTTTCTGTCTTCTCGGTGTCAGCCGGTGGCAATTCCTGCGAATCGGAGACTTTGGTCAATGTCATAAATTCGACAAAGGCCCCCGGTTTCTTTGCGCACTTCTTTATAAAAGAGCGGACCTGCTTCGTTTCACCGGTCAGGTAGATCCAGCCCTCTTCGCCCTTTGCATACTGCTTGATATGAGGTATGGCGGAGGAGTGTTGGCTGAGGTGGGCATCAAACCACTTGGCATCCGGAGAATACAGTTTCAGAGTGTCCTTCATGACCTCGACTTTGGCGAAGAGGTGAACCGGCATGCTGCAGGGGGCGTCCTTGCCGCCACCCGATTCACAAAGGTCTGCAAAGAGTTCGCCGCCGATCTTGGTCAGGCGGATGTCAAAGGTGTTTAGACTCCCGTCATCCTCCCGGAATTGCAGCTTCTGGATGCCCCGCGGGTCAGGTGAAATGACAATCAGCCCCCCTTTGTCTTTGTCGGTCCAGGTGCCGAGCACGTCCGGTGCGACTCTCACCGTATCATAGGGCGTGCAGATGGGATAGACCGAGCCGACACCGGAACAACCGACCAGTGCAGACCCCAGCAGAACGAAAACCAGTGCTCGTTTCATGGCATATCTCCGGTTGAGTCGTGCCTTACGCGCCTTGCTTTTGCGCGCCCCATTGTAGCAACCACTGTACACCCAACCCTTTTTTATGCGCAAGCCGGGTGGGCAATCCGACCAGGCGCAACCACAAGCCGCAATCACGAAGCACAGCTTCGAAGACAGGGGCATTCCCAAGTGCAACTTGAGAACAAGTATTCATGAACCCTTGATTCAACCTGAAACCATGAAAACGGGCCCCATGCACGACA
Source organism: Candidatus Hydrogenedentota bacterium (assembly GCA_903822375.1). Taxonomy (GTDB): domain Bacteria; phylum Hydrogenedentota; class Hydrogenedentia; order Hydrogenedentales; family CAITNO01; genus CAITNO01. The sequence continues at coordinate 3,766 of CAIJOU010000513.1, read as the reverse complement.
CGAAAGCGCGCTGTCTTAAGTCCCCCCTTGAGGGGGGTGCCGCGAAGCGGCGGGGGGTGTATGCCGCTGCATGGACCTGCAATGTTCCTGCTCCGAAAACTCGGTCCGCGCGGAGGGGGGGCATACACCCCCCGACCCTTCGGGCCATCCGCCTTCGCCTGGAGGCTTCGGCGGGACAAGCCGCCTCCAGGGGGGACCAAGAATGCCCGCGCGCCCAAGAGATTTACGGAGCAGGAAGTCAGTTTGAATCCCATGGGGCGTCTTGGGCCGGGCCTATTTCACCAGCTTGCGGTACCTTGCCCTGCGGTTTTCGAAAAGGCGCGAGCCGAGTTTGAGCGGGGTGATGGCCTGACGGCGTCCCCTCTATAATGCGCGGCTCCCCATAGGACTACCCGCTGCAGGTCCCGGTTCTCTCATGATCGTCTATTCATCATATGTGGATGATCCTTCCGGATGGTCCAGCCGGTCAACGGTTTTGGGCAGTTTCTTCTCTTCCGATTGCAGGCGGCGTTCGACCTTCTTAATATCCTCCGCCGGCGGGAGGCTTTCGGGAATGATGCCGCGCTTTTTCAACAGGCCCCGCACTTCTTGGTTGTTCTGTTCATGTTCCCGGGTTATTCCCGGCTCATCGCGCAGGTCATCCCGTTTGATGTTGAAATTGGTAATTTCGTTCGCAAAATCCTTTGCCTTGATTGTGATCGTCGGTAGGAAATCGGCCAGGGGGCGGGTCTTGGAAACACCCAAACGGTTCTTCATGTCCTGCGTCGTCAGACCACCGAAGAGGGCCTGATCCCCCTTGCTACGGATACGCGCAAAGCTGGACTCGTCTCCCACGCGCTCGTATATGATGCCCGAGAGCTCCTTTTCCGAGTCAGTCAGCTTGCGCCGTGCCCGAAGGCGGTCCACTTCGGCCAGGCGCTTCTCGATGATTTCCTGTTTGCGCGTCTGCACCGCGAAATAGGTCTGCGCAAAGGCGATTTCCGGCTTGGCTGGATCGCCGTTCTGCGCAATCAGGTAGCAGGCGTAGCGCGTCAGCGCAATATCCTGCACATCACGTTGCGCTCCGGAACCGATCTCGACCATTTTCGTGATATCAAGAAAATGGTCTGTGACCGTGTATCCAGATGCCTTGCAGGAAGTTATAGCCTTCCCCACGACCTTGAAGAAATTCTCCCAACGAGCGTACCCAAGCAGGGTCTGCAGGTCACGGGCGAGCCAAAACTCCGCGCCCAGTTCCTCGTCATGGCGCGCCGTCTGTTCAAAGTCCGCGTGCAGTTTCATGATCAGTTCGCGCTTCATCCTTCCTCCTTTAACGCGTTGCGGATTCCCCACCACATTTACCATGCCAAAACGGGCATACGGGCCAATCAACGTTCCAACAAGGGGTTGATTGTGCCCGACGCTCATTTCTCAGGCCATTATAGCGCATGGCCGGAAACAGGGACGGCTATTTCACCAGCTTGCGGTACCTCGCGCGGCGGTTCTCGAAGAGGCGCGAGCCGAGTTCGCGCAGGCGCCATTCTTCGTATTCGGAGTAGTTGCCCTGGAACCAGCGCACGCTCCCTTCGCCCTCGAATACAAGCAAATGGGTGCAGATGCGGTCGAGGAAGAAGCGGTCGTGGCTGATGACGAGTGCGCAGCCGCTAAACTCCAGCAGCGCCTCCTCCAGCAGGCGCAGCGTGTTCACGTCGAGGTCGTTGGTCGGCTCGTCGAGCATGAGCACGTTGCCGCCGTCCTTGAGCAGCTTGGCGAGGTTGCAGCGGTTGCGCTCGCCGCCGGAGAGCTGCCCGGCCGTCTTCTGCTGGTCGGCGCCGCGGAATCCGAACTGGCTGAGGTACTTGCGGATGGGAATGCGCTGCTTGCCCAGTTCGATCTCGTCCAGTCCGCCGCCCACCTCGTCGAGCAGGCTCACGTCGCCGGCGAGCGCGGACCGTTCCTGGTCGACATAGGACAGCTTGACCGAACTGCCGACGACAACCGCGCCCGCGTCGGCCTGCTCCGCGCCGGTGATCATGCGCAGCATGGTCGTCTTGCCGGTGCCGTTGGGTCCGATGATGCCGATAAGCGCCGCTTTGGGCACAATGAAGTTGAGCTTTTCGAACAGCGTCTGGTCGCCGAAGCGCTTTGTGGCGTCCTGGAACTCGATGACCTGCTCGCCGAGCGGCGGGCCGGGTGCAATCTGGATGACCGCGCCGTCGCCCTTGGCGGCGGCGTTTTCCTTCGCTACCAACTGCTCATACTGGGCAAGGCGCGTGCGGCTCATCTCGTGGCGGGCCTTGTTGCTCATGCGAATCCAGTCCAACTCGTGGCGCAGCGCGCGGCCGCGCGGCGAGTCGCCGCGCTCCTGCTGCGCGAAGGCGGCCAGCTTCTGCTCGATCCAGGACGAGTAGTTGCCCTCCCAGGGGATGCCGTGGCCGCCCTCCAGTTCGAGTATCCACTTGGTCACGTTGTCCAGGAAATAGCGGTCGTGGGTGACGATGATCACCGTGCCCGGATAATCGCGCAACTGCGCCTCCAGCCAGTCGATGGTCTCCGCGTCGAGATGGTTCGTCGGCTCGTCGAGTAGCAGCAGGTCGGGCTGTTCCAGCAGCGCGCGGCACAGCGCCACGCGCCGCTTCTCGCCGCCGCTGAGCGTGCCCACGAGCCGGTCGTCCTCGGGCAGGCACAACGCCTCGCTGGCCTGGTTGAGCCGCTGGTCCAGGTTCCATGCGTCCTTGGCGTCGAGCTTGTCCTGCAAATCGCCCATGCGGTCGAGCGCCTTCTGCATCTTGTCGTCGTCCGTGATTTCGCCCATGCTGTCCGACAATGCGTTGAACTCGGCCAGCAGCGCGCCAATCTCGCCGAATGCACCTTCAATGGTCCCGCGCACGGTTTTGTCCGGCTCCAGCACCGGCTCCTGCGGCACAAAGCCCACGCGGTAGCCGCGCGACAGTTCGGCACGGCCCTGAAACTCCGGGTCGATGCCGGCCATGATGCGCAGCACGGTGGACTTGCCCGACCCGTTCTCGCCGACGATGCCGATTTTGGCGCCGGGATAGAAACAGAGGTTGACGTCCTTGAGCACCTGCTTCTGGCCGTAGAACTTGTTCAGGCCAAGCATGGTGAATATGTATTGTTCCGCCACGGGGTAAGTCTCCTTGGGTGTGGCGCGCGGGATATCGGCGCACCGGACAGGATTGTAGCCCATGATTGTGCCATGGGGCTAACCGCGGGTGCGGCCCCGTTTCTGATGTGAGCGGAGTGGCCGTCAGAGAAAGCGGCAAAAAAGTGACGGCGCGTCCAGAACCGTGGCAGAATCATGTTTCAAGTCTGAGGAGACACACCATGCTTTACAGAAGAATGCCCAAGAACGGCGATGAACTCTCGATTCTGGGCTTTGGCTGCATGCGCCTGCCCGTCACGGACGGAAAAATCGACGAGGCAAGGGCGATCAGCCAAATCCGCCACGCCATCGACAGCGGCGTCAACTATCTGGACACGGCCTGGCCGTACCATGCAGGCGAGAGCGAAATCGTCCTCGGGAAGGCGCTGCAGGGCGGCTACCGCGACAAGGTCAAAGTGGCCACCAAGCTGCCCGCGTGGATGATCAAGAGCCGCGCGGACATGGACCGCTATCTGGCGGCCCAGTTGAAGAAACTGAATACAGACCGCATCGACTATTATCTTGTTCACGCGCTCAACGGCACGCTCTGGGATACCCTGGAGCCCCTTGGCGTCATCGAATTCCTCGAGCAGGCCAAAGAGGACGGGCGCATTGCGAATGCCG
>CAIJOU010000512.1 GCA_903822375.1 Candidatus Hydrogenedentota bacterium | reverse complement strand
CGTTCGATAAACGCGTTCTATTTCCTGCGGCAATCCCTACTTGATCACAACCTCTTTCCCCGCCGCCGCCGAACGGTACACGCCGTCGAGCATCTTCTGCACGGCCAGTCCGGCCTCGCCCGGCGCTTCGCTCGGGGTGCCCTTTGTGCAGGCGTCCACCCAGTTGCGCAGTTTCAGTTCGAACAGGTACTCATAGGAATCGTCGTTGCCGACGAAATTGGGTTTGCTGTCAATCATCGTGCCGGCGCGGTCGGTGAAGATTGCCGGCGGATCGAAATTGCCGCCGCCCTTGGTGCCCATGAAGTTGAAGTTCCAAACGTCCTTCTCGATGTGGGCCACAAAACTGGCCTCAATCTGGAGCAGCGCGCCGGTCTCAAACCGGATCTGCCCGATGGCCAGGTCTTCCACCGTGTAGGTCTTGTGGTCCCAGTTCGGCCACGGGCACACCACCTTGGATGGCTTGTTGCCGAAGTAGGTCCAGATGTTGCCGGATGCGGCCACGGGCTTGGGCGAGCCCATCAGGTAGTGCGCCATCTCGATGCAATGCACGCCGATGTCGATCATCGGACCGCCGCCCTGCAGTTTCTTCTGGCCGAACACGCCCCAGTTCGGAATGCCGCGGCGCCGCAGCGCCTGGCACTTCATGAACATGATGTCGCCGAACTCCCCGGCGTCGGCCGCGCGCTTCAGAAACTGCGTGTTCGGGTGGTAGCGGTACTGGAACCCGATCATCAGTTTTCGGTCCGCCTTCTTCGCCGCGGCAATCATCTTCTCGCATTCGGCCGCGCTCATCGCCATCGGCTTCTCGCAGATGACATGCGCGCCCGCTTTCAGCGCGTCAATCGTGGGGGCCATGTGCCAGCCGTTGGGCGTGCACACCGCCACGCCGTCCGGTTGCACCTCCTTCAGCATCTTGTTCCAGTCCTTGTACAGCTTCGTCACGCCCCACTTCTCGCCCCACACCTTCAGATGGTCCGCCTTGTTGTCCACACCGGCCACCACCTCCACATCGGGAAGGCCCGTAAGCGCGTCCATGTGCACATGCGCAATGCCGCCGCAGCCGATATAGGCCAGACGGAACTTCTTGCCCTGGTACTCCTTCGCCACCTCCACGCCCAACGCATCCTTGCTCACACCTCTTGCCATGACCTGATATCCTTCTTTGTTGGCGGTCCGCACCCAGAACCCGGACAGGACCGCAATACATTCAAAACCCTTTTGAAGACTGTAAGCCCCGCGCTTGCACGCGGCACCGGGAAATTGTCTCTTTTTCCCTTCCCGCGTTCAACTCCCCGCATCATGCCCCGGGAGGATTCTTGAACAGGCCGGCCTGCTTTGTTCCCCATCTCAAATATCACATCTCAAATTTCAAATACTTTCCCTCCCGGCCCCATCGAATCCCTCTGCGTACAACCGTTACAATGATGCCACGGTCACACGACCCCAAGGAAAGGAATCCACGTTACATGCGCGGCTGGATGACGGCACTCGCGGCGGCAGGGGCAATGCTCGTCATGAATCCCTGTGCGTATTCGCAGGGTAACGCCGCAGATACATCTGCGGCGGCGTTGGGCGACATGACGCTGCACGTACTGCCGCAGTCGCACATCGATCTTGCCTGGTGGTGGCGATACGACCCCGAAACGCTGGAAGTGGTCATCCCGCACACGCTCGAAACCGCCTTCGGCAATTTCGAGAAGTATCCCGACTACACCTTCACCTTCCTGCAGGTGCCCGCCATCGAACCGCTCGAAGCGCGCCATCCGGACCTCTTCTACAAACTGCGCTACTATGCGCACCGCGCCGACGCGTTTGACGGGCGCATCCCCAACCCGGACGCGCGCGGCGACGACGGCCGGCTCGCCATCGGCGGCGGCACCTGGTGCGAGTTCGACGGGTGTGTGCCCTGCGGCGAATCCATCGTCCGACAATGCCTGCACGGCAAGCGCTATTTCCTGAACCATTTCGGCATCGACGTGAAGACGGCATGGTTCCAGGACGCGTGGACGCTGCCCTGGACGCTGCCGCAAATACTCAAGAAGAGCGGCATGGACGCCTGCATGTTCACCCGTCCCCGCAATGGCGAGGGCGAGCAGATGTTCTGGTGGGAGTCGCCCGACGGCTCGCGCGTGTTCGCATTCAAGCCCGCATGCGCCGACGGCGCAAACCTGCCCGCCCAGGCGAAGCTCGACAAGCGCCTGGCCGATATGCACCAACGCTACGGTGTCAACGACGACATCGCGCTCATCGGCCCCGGCAACCACGGCGGCGGCGCGCTGCGCGCCGACGTGGAGCGCATGAAAGGCGTCATGGAACGCCGCGCGGCCGCGACGAACCCCGGCGAACGCCCGCCGCGCCTCCAGTTCAGCACGCCCGCCAAGTTCGTGGAGGCCGTGCTGGCCGGGCCGCACAACTTCCCCGTGATCCAAACGGAGCCGGAGCCCACGCTGCGCGGCGCCTACACCAGCGTCGGCGAAATCAAGAAGGGCAACCGCCACAGTGAGAATCTGTTGCTTACGCTGGAAAAATTCGCCTCCATCGCCGACCGGCTTGGCGCGCGGTCCTATCCGAAGGACACCTTGTTGACGGCATGGAAAATGGTCATGCTCAACCAGTTCCACGACACCATCTCCGGCACCGATGTGCCGCCGGCGACCGACGACGCGCTGCGGCTATACGCCGAAGTGGCCGCCACGGCCGGTGCGGAACTGAAGGCCACGCTGAACGCTCTCGCGGAGCGCATCAACACCAACGGCCCGGGGACGCCCATCGTGGTGTTCAACCCCCTTGCCTGGGACCGCACCGACATGGTGGAGGTGGAAGTCGACGGCAGCCACGCAGACAATCCAATTCACCTGGTCGATGACCAGGGCAAATCGATCGCAGCGCAATGCCAGGATGTCCGCAAGGGACAGAAAACCATGCACATAGTCTTCGTAGCCGAGAATGTCCCCTCGCTCGGCTACAGGACCTACTGGATCGCGCCCGGCAAAGCGGGCACGGAACGCCTAAAAGCCACTCCGGCCGCGTTGGAAAACGAATACTTCCGCGTCTCCATCGACCCCGTCACGGGCTGCCTGTCAAGCGTGTGCGACAAGGCCAATCAGCACGAAATGCTCGCGCAGCCCGGCCGGGGCAATCTCGTGCAGGCGCTCGACGATCCCGGCGATTCGGAGGGTTTCCTGTTCTCGCCCGAGGGCAAGGAGGAGCACAACATCTGGGACGGCCCCTGCGCGGATGTGGTTGGCGACCCGCAGGTCCGCGTGCTGGAGAACGGCCCGGTGCGCGCGACCGTAGAGGTGAAGAAGAAGCACGGGCTCGCGCGCTTCACGCAGCGCATCACGCTCTATCGCGGCGTCCGCCGCGTCGATTTCGCACTGGACATCAAGTGGCAGGGACGCAACAAAATGGTCAAGGTGGCCTTTCCGCTGGCCGTGACCGCGCCGGAAGCCACCTACGAAATCCCCTACGGCGCCATCACGCGAAAGAGCCGCGGCGAGGAATTCGCCGCGCAAAACTGGGTGGACATCACCCAGGACGGCTACGGCATCGGCCTGCTCAACGACAGCCGCTACGGCCACGACATCACGCCGAACACCATCCGGCTCAGTGTGCTGCGGAGCCCCGACCATCCCGTTGCCGCCACCGAAGAGGCAGGCGTGCACACGGTGAAATACGCGCTGTGCCCCCACGCGGAATCGTGGCAACAGGCGGGCATGCCGCGCCGCGGACAAGAGTTCAACAATCCCCTGATTGCGGTGGCCACGACGGGCCACAAGGGTGATCTCCCCCACTCCCACTCCTTCATTCGCGTGGAACCGGAAAACGTGCTGCTGTCGGCGCTCAAGAAGGCCGAAGATTCGGACGACCTCATCCTGCGCTGTTATGAATCCACGGGTGCGGCGTGCACCGCAAGAGTCACGCTGGCCGCCCCCGTCGCCGTGGATGCGGTCCACAGCACCGACCTGCTTGAGAACAGTCAGTCCGACCTGGCAACTACCACGGGCGGCTTTGAAGCGCCCGTGGGCGCATGGGCCATCGAGAGCTACAAGCTCATTCGAGACTAGGCTGATTCCGCCGACCGCTCAGGTTCCGGGCTGCAGTTTGGCCGTCGGTACCGCCGGTATGGCCGGCGCTGCCGCCGTGGGTTCCTGGGTGGCCGCGATCAACTGCTGCAAAATCTCCTTGCCCCGCGGAATAAGGGTAATCCTGCCGCCGCCCTTCGCGAGGGCCTGATATTCGAGCACCTCGAACATCGCCTTGAGCACGCGGGGATTCTTCGAGATGTTGCCCAACGCATCGCCCAGTATTTCCGGCCGCACCGCATCCGCCTTGGCGAACTCCTCGGCCGCCACGCGCGCCGCCGTGCTCGTGATTACGCTCACCTGGTTGGCGCCGTCCTGGCGTATGGCCGAGGTCACCTGCCGCAGCCGGTTCACGACCTTGTTCTCGATTTGGCCGATCATCCCCACATCGCGGAAGTGCACTTTGCGGATGTACACCGACCCAAGCCGGTAACCGTACTCGTGGGACTGGGGCGACACCTCCTGGCGCACCATCAGGCTCATCGCATGGCGGGTTTCAAGCATCTGCTCCAGCGGCATGTTGCTCAGGCACCGGACCACGGCGTTGCTCACGTTGGCGGACAGCGAGCCCTGCGGGTCCGCGTTCTTGAACAGGTAGGAGACGGGGTCGCTGATGTACATCTCGTACCAGATGCCGATGCCCATCGGCGCGCCCTCTTCCGAGTTCACCGGCGCGCTGCGCAGGTAACACTGGTCGAGCCGCATGTCGATTACATAGCGGGCGCCGAGCCAGCGCACGAAAAGCATTTTCCACCCCAGCTCGACAAGGGGAAAATGCAGTCCCGCCTCGCTCAGCGTGCCCACCACCTTGCCAAACAGGGTGTACACATGGGCGTTGCCCTCTTGGACCGTTTCATAAATTCCGAACAGCCTGAGCACCGCCAGCCCCAGCGTAAACCCAATGAGGCAACCCCAGAAAGAACCGGCCGCAAAAATGAAGAAAGTCATTGTCCCACCTCCAGCACGGCCTGCTTGGCCTTTGCCACCACACTGAGCCGCACGCTGCGCACATACGCATCCAGCACGTTGGGTCCCGCCTTCTCCAGTTCCTGAAGCTGCGCGGCCAGGGCGAGCAGCGGCTGCACCTCGGCCTGCGCATTGAGCGTCTGAATTTCGACGGCCCGCTTCGACTGCACAATCTGCTGGTCCGCACCCGCCTGCGCGAGACTGATCTGGGAAGAGACCTCGTTGTGTGCCGTATTGATCGCGGCCAGCGCCGACTCCACTTCCGAAGGGGGATCAATCCCGGTAATGAGCGACGCGTCCAGCACCATCCCATAGCGCGCGGCCGAGCACTGGCACTCGTGGAACATGTGGTCGTTCAGGTCGCTCACGTTCTTGCGCAAGTCGTTTATTGACACGCCGGACACGATGCTCGCGTTCGCATCGGCCCCGTCCACGGCGGGCTTCTTCGGCGCCTCATAGTTCGCGATGCGCTCGCGCAGCACCGAGACGAAATAACCCATGACATGCACGAAGGGCTGCTTCACGCCGAACAGATAGGCGTAGATGTTCCGCTCCGACACACCGTAACGGATCTGGCCGGTCAGCCCCGTGTTCAGTTGGTCCTTGGTGACCGCCTCCAGCACCGTCCCCTGGCGGTTGGCGTCGGGGTTCTCCGGGTCGTAGGCCATGTTGGCCGTCTGCACCGCCACGTCCACCTTGTGGACCTTCTCCCAGGGCCAGGCGAAATAGGGCCCCCCCGGTGGAATCACCTTCAACTGGGGAAAGCGGTAGCGCTCCTTCTCCTCGTCGGTAAGTGAAGCGCTGATGGGATCGTCCAGCGTGGTCCTGTTCCCCAGGCGAATGGCGCGGCCAAAGCTGGTTTTCACCGCGCGCTCGTTTGGGGCCACCGTGTACAGCCCCGCCACCAGATAGAAGAGGAGAAACCACGCCACGGCACCGACTACCATTCCGGCCAATGCAGCCATACCCTTCGAGCCTCCCTTGATGTCCATGCGGCGCGGGCGCCGCCTGCGATGCACGGTTACGGTATCAGAGTGTGCCCGGGCTTTTCCATGACCACGCCTCGGCAGGATTCTTGAATGGCTTGACACGCTCCCCGAATCATGCCCCGGCAGAATCCTCGGTCAATCCGACTTGCCCGAACCCCTATTGGAATCTAAGTTCTCAAATCTCAAATCTCAAATCTCAAATTCAAAACTTCACACTTCACACTCCACAGTTGGTGGGGGTGATTCCGCTCTCGACTGGACTATCGGCCTCTTGAACACTGCCTCCAAAGTGACTCTTGTTCATCGCATGCATG
>CAIJOU010000511.1 GCA_903822375.1 Candidatus Hydrogenedentota bacterium | reverse complement strand
ATAGCGCCGACGCCACGGCCCGCGTGGGCCGGCTGATGATGCGCGGGGGAGATTGGCAAGGCAAGCAGTTCCTCGATCCGGACGTGGTACGAACGGCCACCACTTTCGCCGGCATGCCCAACCGCACGGGCCTGGGGTGGTGGGTCAATCACAACCCCGACGGAACCAAGGCCTGGAAGGATGCGCCGGAGGATGCGTTCTCGGGATCGGGCGCGGGGCAGCAGTTTCTGATGGTCGTGCCCAGCCTTAACCTGATCATCGTGCGCAATGGCGCGATGATGGACACGACGCTGTCGCATCACGCGGGCCTGGAGCGATACGTGATCGGGCCGGTGATCAAAGCGGTGACGGGACAGGGTCAGGCGCCATACCCGCCCAGCCAGGTGATTACGGGCATCACCTGGGCGCCAAGGGAGAGCATCGTTCGTCAGGCGCAGGACAGCGACAATTGGCCGCTGACCTGGGGCGATGATGACAACCAGTACACAGCCTGGGGCGACGGGCATGGTTTTGCCCCGATGATCAAGGAGAAGCTGAGCCTGGGTTTTTCGCGCGTGAACGGACGGGCGGAGCATTTCGCGGGCGTGAACATCCGCTCGGCCAGCGGTGAGCAGACCGGCAACGGCGCCAAGGGCAAGAAGGCCAGCGGCATGCTCATGGTCGATCGCGTGCTGTACATGTGGGTGAGGAACGCGGCCAATTCACAGTTGGCGTGGTCGGAGGATCATGGGCAGACGTGGAACTGGGCCGAGTGGAAATTCACCAGCGGCTTCGGGTGTCCGACGTTTCTGAACTTCGGCAAAAACTACGCGGGGGCACGGGATGAATTTGTCTACATCTACTCCCACGACAGCGACAGCGCCTACCTCCCGGCCGACCGCATGGTGCTGGCGCGTGTGCCCACAAACCGCATCGGAAACCGGGACGCGTATGAGTTCTTTGCCGGCAGCGGCGACGGCGGGCGGCCGGCCTGGAGCAAAGAGATCGCCCAACGCGGCGCGGTCTTCTCGCATTCCGGCAAGTGCTATCGTTCGGGCATCAGCTACAACGCGAGCCTGAAACGCTACCTCTGGTGTCAGACACTTCCCGGCCGGGATGCCCGCTTTGCCGGCGGGTTTGGCATCTATGATGCGCCGGAACCGTGGGGGCCGTGGACGACGGTGTACTACACGGAGCAGTGGGATGTCGGGCCGGGTGACACCTGCTCGTTTCCGACGAAATGGATGAGCGAGGATGCGGCGTATCTGGTCTTCTCCGGCGAGGACAGTTTCTCGGTGCGGAAGGCAACGTTTGTTGGTCGCGCAGCGATCGAGACACCGAAGGCCGCCGCGGCCCTGTCCGCCGTGAAGTCCGGAGACACGATCGCCATTGCCTCACAGGGCGGTGCGTTGACCTACAAGGCGGTGGTGGATGGCAAGCGGGGCGGCGATATCACGCAGTTCAGCCTGCCGGCCGACGGGCCGGTCGTGGCGCGGGAACTCAATGACGTCTTCTATCACGGAACCCACAACAAAGAGTACACACTGCGCGGATGGACCGGCCGGGACCGATGCAATCTCTCCTGTTCCCTGGAGCTGGTTTCGCAGAAGCCTGACGAAGTGGTGGTGCGGGTCAATCTCCTGGCAACCGGCACGTACAAAGTCCTGGCGCAAGATCCGGCCGCCCAGGCGAAGATCCGCAAGACACATGTTAGTT
>CAIJOU010000510.1 GCA_903822375.1 Candidatus Hydrogenedentota bacterium | reverse complement strand
GGTGAAATCACGGAGTTCATGAAGAAAACAAAGTACCGGATGCTTTGCACGGCCACAGCCAGCCCAAACGATTACATTGAGCTTGGCACCAGCTCCGAGGCCTTGGGAACCCCGTCTCGCACGGCCTGGGATTTTCCGAATACCTGGGGGGACGCGAAGTGCCAGCCGTACTGTTGGACCAGGCCGCGCCCAAAACACAGCAGGAAAACCGCCTGTCTCAATGGATTTGGCGCAATTACGCTTCCTGCTTTTGGGATGACATACGCATTGACCGCGTGTTGCCCTACAAGGAAGCCCGCGACCCTGAAGACGAAAAGCACATACACCCCTTGCAGCTCGACGTAATTGAGCGTTGCGTCGAAATGTGGAGCACGGTTGATGATGTGGTGTTTACGCCATTCATGGGCGTTGGATCTGAGGTTTACGGTGCGCTCCGTCACGGACGTAAAGCTGTTGGGGTGGAACTCAAGCCGAGCTACTTCCGACAGGCCGTGCAAAACGTGAAACTTGCGGATAAGAAAGTGGACGGGCAGGTTTCCATGCTCGATATGATGGAGGCCCCGGAATGATCGTCTACCTTGCCACCCCGTACAGCCACCCGTTCGCCTCCGCACGCGAGGAACGTTTCCGCATTTCCTGCCAGGTCGCGGCTTGGGCGATGCGCCAGGGGCATACTGTGTTTTGCCCCATTGCGCATTCGCATCCTATCGCGGCGTTCCTGCCGGATGAACTGCTTTTGGATCACGAGTTTTGGATGGTTCAGGACTTACCATTGCTGCGTATGGCCGATGAAGTGTGGGTCTACCCTAACGATGCTGCTGACGCAAGCCGTGGCGTGGCACGTGAAGTCAAGGAAGCCGAGAAGTGTGGCATACCAGTACGCCTTATCCACCCGGAGGAAGTGTTTGAGTCATTAGCCAATCCCTAACAACTGCCGTTGACAACTGCGGGCAGCGGTGACAGGGTGTTTGGGCGCGTGTATTTTCAAACTAGGTAGGTGAACATGTCCCCAACAAGCCGTACTCCCTGTGTCCATTCTCTCAGCCTGCCTGGGAAATGCACGCGCAAAACAGGGAGTACGGCTTTTCTTTGTGGGGGTATGTTTTGAGAGCGCGAAGCATCAAACCTGGATTCTTCAAAAACGAGGACATTGCAGAGTGTTCGCCGTTTGCCCGCCTGCTTTTCCCCGGCCTTTGGATGTTGGCTGACCGCGAGGGCAAGCTTGAATACCGCCCGAAGCGCATCAAGGCCGAAGTGTTCCCATTTGACAACGTGGACGTTGCGGCCCTTGTCTCCGAACTTGAGGCGCGCGGTCTCGTCAAGACATACTTCGTGGGCGGGTGCGAATATCTCTGGATCATCAAGTTTGCAGATCACCAGCGCCCCCACCAGAACGAACAGCCAAGTACAATCCCCAACTATTCCAACGTGGACGAAGCGCTTGTTACCAAGGTGCAAAGTACTTGCAACCAAGGTAACAAGCGCTTCGCTCTTGATACCTCTTCATTGACTCCCTCTTCTTTGACTGCCTCTAATCTTGATGCCTTTGAAGACAAAGGCTCGTCAGGAGCCGCAGACGCGGCCCCTTGTGCGCGCGCTCCAAAACGCCCTGACTGCCCCTACCAGGAAATATTGGCGCTCTATCACGAACTGCTTCCGCAGCTCCCCACTGTCCAAAACTTCACGGCCAACGCAAAGGCGACCATGCGCGCCAGGTGGAATGAGTCCGCAGAGACTCAATCTTTGACCTACTGGAGGCGCGTGTTCGTCACGGTGGCGGCATCGGATTTCCTCATGGGCAAGGTCAAAGACTTCCGCTGCCCCGGCCTGCTGTGGATCATAGGCCCGAAGAACTTCGCCAAGATCGTCAACGGAGCATACTCCAACCACGGCCCGCGCACCGGATCATCCCTGACCGATGGAAACCTACGCGCTTGCCAGGACTTCCTTGAAAGCAGGAAGGTGCAGCAATGAACGATGACGACCGGCAGGAGTTTGCTGCGCTCATGGCTGGCGTGGCCGAGAACTTTTCGGCGCAGCTTTCTGGGCCAGGGATCGCCATGCGCTTTGACGCGCTCAAGGCTTATCCGATTGACCAAGTTTGCGCCGCGTGCGCTGCTGTTGTCGGCTCACGCAAGTATACGAAGATGCCAACTGTCGCAGACTTCATGGAGTACATCGGCGGGGGGAACATCGAAGATGTTGCCCTTGTCGAGGCTGGGAAGGCTATTAAGGCCGTCAAGCGCGTCGGCGGGTATGCCTCAGTAACGTTCGACAACCCGACCACCATGGCTGTGATAGAGCATGGGTTTGGCGGATGGGTCAAATTCTGCGGGGAAATGACTTCCGAAAATGAAAAGTGGGTGACGAGAGACTTTGTGCGCATCTACAGCGCGTACACCCGGCAGGGGATTACGCTCACCGGCATTCTCGCCGGGCGCACAGAAACCCACAACGAGGCGCACGGGCGAGGGTCAACGCACCACAACCATGTGCTGATCGGCGATTCTCGAAAGGCCTTGGCAATATCCGAACAGCGCGCCATTGCGGGACAACTCGGAAGTATGTTCACCGACTCGAAAAGCGTCCGCGCAATCCTAGGAATCGAAAATGACCAGCGTGAACCGGCCCGAGCAAGGGCCTATGAAAGCTCCGGAGACGACACAAACAGCAACGTCACCCGTGACTGAGAGTGACCGAAAGGAAGCAAGCCAGATGAGCAAGGAAAAGCGTTGCACTGAGTGCCTGCGGGTCATGCACCCGAACTCGAACCGCCACACGTGCTCCGGCGTTTGCAGCTGCAAGCGCTTGGCCCGGCTGGAGGCCCTTCGCGTCATCACCAAGCTCTGCACCGAGTGCGGCACGGAGTTCGCCACCAAGAACCCGAAACAAGTCACGTGCGGGAGCTTCCGTTGCCAGCGCTCGCGCCAGAAGTGGCTGGTGAAAACCCCAAAGATGTCTGTCCCGGCCCCGGAGATTGCCCCGGAGTGCGTGGTGAACCTTGGCCCGCGTGAATGCCTCGTGAAGAACACGCACCGCTGCGCAGATTGCGGGACGCTCACGCCGAACCGACGGTGCAAAGCGTGCTGGGCTAAACTGCGGGGCTATCCAGATATGACCGCGTGTGTCGCCTAGCATCGCGCCATTGCCACCTGCGCGCCACGGAGACGAGACTTTATGACGAAAACGACCAAAACACGTAGTAGCCAAGGCGAAAGGAAAAGATCCCAGGGGCCGTCCAGCGAGTTTTGCGCGGAAAGGTGCCTAGCCTGGCATCAGGGCAGAGAGGACAGGCAGCCGGGCAGTGGCTGCGGGCGACTTGTGACCGGGCATCCGTGTCCGCATGGGGGTGAGAAATGAAAGAGCACTTTACGGAATGTCCAAGGTGCAAGCAAATGGTAGAAAGCAAGGTCCACAAGCGTAAACATGCCCGCACCGTCCTCGCCGCGCTCGCTGCGGCGTTTGAGTAGGAGGGTGGGCAATGTTGTACGACCCTTGGACCGGAAAGCCTGTTGACAAACTCAGTGATTTCTTTCCCACGCCTAGTGGACAAGTGTGTGAAGATTGCGGATCTGAGTGCATCAGCCGATGCCCCAGATGTGGCGCTCCACAGTGCTGCCCTAAGTGCTGATTTGATGCGAACGAAGCCGCGTTCCCTGCGGCGTTCGAGTAGGAGGGCGGGAGATGAGCTACATGCAAAAGTGCATCGTTTGCGGCCTTACTTGTGGTCCTGACCCTGTTGGGTTCCAGATGCGGCACGGCTACATCTGTATGCGGCATGAGGGGCAGACGATGGAAGTGTTTGAGGTAGAACATTACTGCGGGAAGTACATCGACAAAGACGCCGATAGCATTGTTGTGATGGTACAGTCAGAATTGGAAAACTGCGAGGTTGGGGATTCCTTTACTGTTACCAAAAGGGAAATCCCAGTTGTGCAATATTACGGCCTGCCAGA
Organism: Candidatus Hydrogenedentota bacterium; assembly: GCA_903822375.1. Lineage (GTDB taxonomy): Bacteria > Hydrogenedentota > Hydrogenedentia > Hydrogenedentales > CAITNO01 > CAITNO01. The sequence continues at coordinate 1,796 of CAIJOU010000510.1, read as the reverse complement.
GTTCGGCGGGTTCTAGGAGGCACCATGACTAACCCCAACACCCGGCCCCGGCACAAGCCGGACTGTACCGTGAACAGGGGCTACGCACACTGCGACTGCAACCCCACCCCGCCATCGCCCACGCCGGATGAGGTAATGACTAAGCACAAGCCCGACTGCATGTACACCGAGGGCTACGGCGATGATTGGGCTGGCCCCTGCACATGCGGCGCTTCCAACTCCACCCCGCCATCTGGCGTGTCTGGGGATGGTACCATGACCCGCCACATCCCCGCCATCGTCATCGCCGCGCTCATGCTGCTGTGCGCGTGGACGTACTACCGCGCCTATGAGGCCGAGGAACTGGCATGGCGCGCAACGTGTGAAACCGTGCGTTGGCAGACGCGCTGCGGGGCCGCTGAAAGCGAACTGGCGAGGCACAAGCCGTGAGCAAGGGCCGCTCCCGCGCTAAGTGCAAGGCCTGCGGGCTGCGCAAGGCCATATTTGCCCACGGCGTGTGTTTGGGCTGCTACCTCGCACGGCACTCAGGATCCGAGCCGTGGGCCGCCACGGAGCCAGAACTCCCGGCCCTGACTACCACCCTATTGACTTTGGACGAAGTGGATGCCGCCTTTGCGCGCGGGACTGGGCACGCGGTCCTGCACACCGGGGGCTCGTCCATCGTTGAATCCTGCATGGACCCGACAACCGGCCTGGAGGTCAACCGGCTGACCGTGGCAGACACTGCCGGGAACGTCCACACCATCGGCGTGACCGGAGACACCTGGCCGCAGCCACCCCTTGCCGTATGGATGCGGGCTGAGAAGGAGAACGTAGCATGAAGCCCGAAGAATTCCCGCCGACGTTCCCGCCACTCGCGCCGGATCACATCAGAAGCCGATCCACTTTCGACTTTTCGCCGGAGGATGCCCAGTGGCCGTGCGAGAGAATGCGCGCGGACGCGACTGGTCCCTTGCTCCAGACCATTGGAGCAGAGATCGAGCGCGCCGATGATCTGCACGGGCATTTCCCGACGATCCAGCACGCCGCCGCAGTTCTGCGCCGCGAATGCGAGGAGGCCTGGGCAGAGGTCTGGCTGAAGCCCGTCAACCGCACGGCTCTGCGCATGGAGCTGCTGCACGTTGCTGCTACGGCGGCGCGGTTCCTCCGGCTGTTGGACCAGGACGGCACGATGCCCAAACCTGGGCCGTTTGCTGTGGCAAAGGCGGCTAAGGAATGATCTGCCTATGTGGCGGCAAATACCGCGTACTGGACACTAACCTGGAGCGCAGCCTTTTGAAGCAACTCAAGCGATGGTCTGCCCAGGCGTACATATTCAAGGGGGTTGCTTTGCCATGATGGATGGATTTTCCTCCGGTGAAGCTCGCAAAATGCGTCGGCACATCATGGCGACCCCATCCTTATACCCCGTTGAAACTGACAAGCCGCTTTACTCCGACGGACACTTGAAGATTTACCCTGGACATTCATGGTCTGGATTTGATCCACTCCCAACTGAAAAAGACCCGCCGCGATTCCGAAACAAGTAGTTGGCGCGAATATTTGACATGCTACGGTTGCCGTTTTATGTGTTCCATGTAGGTGAAAACATGAGCACAAAGCAAAAAAATCTGCATGAGCTACATGAATCTGCCAGGACACGGGGCCAGCGCATTGCTGACGGCATGGCTCGGATCGTAGGCTCTTGGCCTTTCGTCATTATGCAAAGCATTGTCCTTTGCGGCTGGATAGCTTTCAATGTCTATTTGGCAATACAACTAGGCGAAGGAAAAGCATTCGACCCCTATCCGTTCATT
>CAIJOU010000509.1 GCA_903822375.1 Candidatus Hydrogenedentota bacterium | reverse complement strand
CTCAACGCCACGAAAAACGCCTCGAGTTCAAGCGCTTGGATCCGGCGGTAGTTCGAGATCGCGAGGAAATCGCCCGCACGCGTCTCGTCCCAACTCTTCGCCCGCACCTGACTCGCGCATGACGCGGCAACCAAGAGGATCACCCGGATAGGCCGACGGCGGAATCCCATCGTCGCCCGGCAAATCACTTCACTGATCCACCCGCTCATGGCTTAAGTCAAGGTCCTGATCTCCAGTCTGACAAGCACAATCGCGGTCGCGGGATCCCGCAACTGCGGAAACTGTGAGCGGCGTTATAGAAAGCCGATGAAATGGGCGACTTGAACGTCGGATGGCGCTTGCGTTGGATCTTCTTCGAAAGCTTCTAGCAAAACTATTCTTCCTGCGTCTTCTTCCCGGTCTTCTTCGTGGGGGGGGGGGCGGATCTTCTTCCGAAACGGTGGCTGGAAGCACGTTGTCGGCGGTGCATTTTGCGTCCGCCGATGAGTTCCACCGCCTCCCGCAAGTGTCTGTGTTGCAATGACATGTTTCACCCCGATGCCCGCAACCGCAGGCACCAGCAGTATTGCGCGAAAGACGCCTGCCGCAAGGCGTCCAAAGCCGCCAGGCAGGCCCGCTGGCTGGCCAAGCCGGAGAACCGGGATTACTTCCGCGGCAGCGCCAACTGCGAACGGGTCCGCCAGTGGCGGCTGGCCAATCCGGGCTACTCGCGTGGCAGGACCGCTGCCCGCCCGGTTGCGTTACAAGACGTCTTGAATCCGCAAGCCGTTGCAAATGAGCCTCCTGCGCAGTCTTGCACGCCCTCCCCGTTACAAGACGACTTGCTGCTGCAACCCGCTCTGATTTTGGGACTTATCGCGGTTTTGACCGGTCACGACGTGCAAGACGACATCGCCACCACCATCCGGTTTTACATCAATCGCGGCCGGGACATCCTGCGCATGGTGCCTGGGGGTCCTGAGTTCCACCGCCATGAAAATCAAACCACTCCCGTGTCCGGCACGCCTGCGACTCGTGCCCCGCCAATTCAGCTGGATCGACCAACGCCTCGTGCGTGACCGTCACATCCAGGGCCGCTCCAGCCACGCGCTGGCCCTCTACCTGTTCCTCTGCACCGTCGCCGACGCGCAGGGCCTGAGCTATTACTCCGACACCCGGCTCGGCGAGTTGCTCGGGCTCTCCGGCGCGGATCTGCGTGCCGCCCGCAGCGAGTTGCGCAGTGCCGGCCTGATCGCCTGGCAGAGCCCGCTCTATCAAGTTCTGAGTCTTGAGCGGGCCTCCGAAGCTCCGCCCGCCACGCCACCGCCACCCCGCACCGGAGAGGTTCGCTCCGCCGCCGAACTGTTGCGCGCCATCATGCGGGAGGGACTCCAATGACCGACTACGAAACCTATTGCCAAATCCGCCTCCTGCACGGTCGCGGCCTCTCCTTCAACCAAATCGGCGCGGAACTTGGCATTGATCCGGAGACCGCCGCCAAATACGCCGTGCTGGCCAGTTTTCCTCGCCGTCGCACCACCAAACGCGCCAGCAAGCTTGACCCGTTCAAACCGCTCATCACCCGCTGGCTGGAGCGCCATCCCTACAGCGCCACCCAGATCTATCAGCGACTGCGTGCCGATGAGGGTTACACCGGCGGCTTCAGCATCGTCAAAACCTACGTGCGGGCCGTGCGCCCGGTGCGCCACCCGGCCTTCCTCACTCTTGCCTTCGCTCCCGGCGAGGCCGCACAAGTGGACTGGGGGAGCGCCGGCACCATCACCTTGGGCAACACGCGCCGCCGCCTCTCCTTCTTCGTCATGGTCCTCTGCCACAGCCGCATGGCCTATGTGGAGTTCACCTGCGGCGAGGCCACGGAACACTTCCTCGCCTGCCACCACAATGCCCTGGAGTTCTTTGGCGGCACCCCCGGCGTCATCCTGATAGACAACCTCAAGACCGGTGTGCTGAGCCATCGCTTTGGCGAGCGCGCCGTCTTCAACCCGCGCTATCTGGACTTCGCCGCCCATTACGGCTTCGAGCCCCGTGCCTGCAACGTGCGCAAAGCCAACGAAAAGGGCCGGGTCGAAAACGCCGTCGGTTATGTGAAAAAAAACCTCCTCGCCGGACTGGAGTTGCCCGACTCCATCAGTGCCATGAATACGGCGGCACGCCACTGGATGGACTCCATCGCCAACGTGCGCATCCACGGCGAAACCCGCAAACAACCCGCAGAACTCTTCCTCATCGAACAGCCCGCCCTGCGTCCGCTGCCGCCGCTGCCCGCCGACACCTCCGTCACGAGTTCCGTTAGAGTCACCGCCCGCTGCCGTGTCGTGCTCGATACCAACCGTTACTCCGTGCCTTCCCTCTACGCCTCGCAGAGCATCACCCTCAAGGTCTTTGCCGACCGTCTCTGTCTCTATCACGCACACAACCTCGTCGCCTCCCACCCGCGCTGCTACGAGCGCCACCGCGACTTCGAAAATCCCGATCACGTCAAGGAGATCCTCGACCAACGCCGCCGCGCTCGCGACGCCAAGTGGCTGCTCGCCTTCTATGCACTCAGTCCGCAATCCGAATACTACTATCAACAACTCGCCGCCCGCAGCCTCCAGGCACGCATCCATGTCAACCGGATCGTCGCACTAACCGACATCTACGGCCCGGAAAAAGTCGCCCTCGCCATGGACGACGCCATCGCGTGCCAGGCGTTCTCCAGCCAATACATCGAAAACATCCTGCAACAGCGCGAACGCCACACCCCGCAACCCGGCCCCCTGCACCTCACCCGCCGCGCCGACCTCCTCGAAATCGAACTGCCGCCCGCCGACATCTCCCTTTACGACCAACCTGACAAACCATGAAAACCAATCCCGACATCGATCTCCTCAACTCCCGCCTCGATTCCCTGCGCCTGCCGTTTCTCAAGGAGCAGTGCCAGGCCATGGCCGCCACCGCCGCCGAAAAATCCATCACTCATCTCGGCTACCTGCAACAACTCATCGAGGGCGAGGCGGCCCTGCGTGACGACCGCGCCGTCGCCCGGCGCATTCAGGCCGCCCGCTTCCCTGTCATCAAGACCCTCGACTCGTTCCGGTGGGACTGGCCGAAAAAAATCAACCGGCTCCAGGTCCAGGACCTCTTCCGTCTCCAGTTCGTTCACGATAAAGCCAACGTCATCCTGCTAGGCACCGTCGGACTCGGCAAATCCCATATCGCCACCGCGCTCGGTTACGCGGCCTGCCAGCAGGGCCTGAGCGTTCTCTTCGCCAACGCCATCGACGTCATCAACACCCTTCACGCCGCACAGACCAAGGGCACCCTCAAAGCCGAGTTGCGCAAATACACATCTCCGTCGCTCCTCCTGCTAGACGAGATCGGTTACCTGCCCATCGACCAGCGCGGGGCCGATCTGCTCTTCCAGGTCATCAGCGCCCGCTACGAACGCGGTTCCATCGTCCTGACCACCAACAAAGCCTTCAACCAGTGGCCCACCATCTTCAACGGCGACTCCACCATCACCTCCGCCGTCCTCGACCGCCTCCTTCATCATGGCCACACCGTCGTCATCGAAGGCCCCAGCTACCGCATGAAAGACCGTATCGAAAACTGATCCGCCCGCTCCGGGCCTACGCCCGATCTAACCATGATCAGCCATCCGAATTTTAAATCGCCAAATCTATCCGATGTTCACACCGCCGCCCACAGCTCCCCGGTAATCGAACATTGTTTGACCCGGTTCTGGAGAATGTTGAGCAGTTCGTCTGGGACTTCTCGTAAGTCCTCGTGGCCCGCAGCCTCGATCCGTTCGCGCCGGCTTGGATGAAGACGCGGCAATGAGCTGATGGGGTATTCCGGCCACACCTTGTCCCG
>CAIJOU010000508.1 GCA_903822375.1 Candidatus Hydrogenedentota bacterium | reverse complement strand
CGGACATCTTCGTTAACGACACTGCGTGTCAGGCTGTCGCCCACTGCTTGCCTGGGCTTGCGGACAATGGATTTTCCGTTCGATCCGCGCAGGCACCTGAAAGACTGTTTGGCAAAGATTCGCAGCGCTTCTTGCACGCCAAGTTCATCTTTTCTGCCAATCGCCGGGCTGGCTCCAGTACCTGCAACAACGCATGGCTCTACATGGGGTCGGGAAATTTGACCGGTCCGGGCTTTTCCAGGAAGGCATCCAAGAACGGGGGCAATTTTGAAGCTGGCGTGGTCTTTGCTCCCGAAGGACTGCACTGGGTGCGCGAAAAAGGCAAAGCCACCGACCCGGTAGTAACGGACCTCTTGCCCCTGCAATGGGACACTGAGTTTTCTGTTGGACAAGACCTGAAAGCTGGCAGTGAAATGGAGCAACGTGATGTTCAGTACCTCGCCGCGCCCGTTGCCTGGCTTCATTGGTGCGAAGACGCGTCGGGTGCGTGGCTACAGACGCCGGAGGACACGAAATATGCTTTGGCCGTGTTGGACGATACCGGCGCTGCGCACCGAGTCGATGACTTTGGACGTGTGTTTTGGTCTGGCCCCTGCCCTCGTGAAGTCACGCTAATGTGGAGTCATGAGGGCACAGATCATCGGGCGATCATTCCGGTGCTGGATGAATCGGGCCGCATTGCAGGCGCGGCGTTGCCCAAGCTCGGACTGGACGAGGCATGGTGGCAGTTGGTGAACTTTCCGCTACCACCGGATGAAGAGGACATTGTTGGTCAGGAAAGGGAGGCAACACTTGGCCCCGATCCTTTGCCTCCAGGCAAGGTGGCTCACGCCCCATCTGCCACCTACCCAATACGCCAGATGATGGAGCTTATTGAAAACATTGCCGACAAGCAGACACACCTTTCGATGCTGGACTGGACAGCTTGGTGCACAAGGCTGGAGCAATGCCTGCTGCAGGCTGCTGAGAGTCAAGTGCTCAAGGCATTTGTGCGGTTTCAGCTCAATCCAATATCGCCTCTTTGGCACGCCCCTTTCCGACCTACTTTTGCGGAAAACCGCAACTCGGCTCCGGGCCTGCGTTATGAAGCCGTGCTCCAGCGTGTTGAACATGCCTGGGGAGTGGGTTCACTGGACGAATTGGGAGTGAAAGATGCATAACTCTTTTACGGGATGGGAATCCGTAGCGAAACGCCTACGCAGATATGCCGCGCACCAGCAAGCGCTGGAAGACGTTCACGGTTCCCGTGGCAGTCGCCTGAATTCGGGTCAGCAGGCTAGCCTAACTGCCCTGGCAAAGCGGCTACCTCACAACGGCGTGGTGATTGCTGACGAAGTAGGCATGGGCAAGACGCGCATTGCAGTAGAAACTGCGCGCGCGGTGATCGAATCAGGCGGACGGGTCGCCGTACTGGTGCCACCGGGACTGGGCTTTCAATGGCGGGATGAACTACGTGACGGCGGTGTCGACAGTCCGCCCATCCTACGCAGTTTAGGTAACTATTTTGACCCGTGGAAACAGGACGAAACGCCGTCCAAATTGCAACCATGGTTTTCAATATCCGCAGTGGTCATTTCGCACGCTTTTACAAACTGGAGATTGGGTGACAAGCCTGCATATTGGCGATGGGGTTTGCTTCCTGCGATCTATGCACGCTGGCAAAAAAGGACCCAAAAAAAAGCTGTTCCTTGGGGTTACCGAGCCCATGAGGGCAAGCAAGAGCCATACGTAAATAGCGCAGCGGAAAGCATTTACGAAGCAATTCCCAAAGACTCGACGGGCACCGCCTATCGGCTTTGCCGCGAAATGTTCGAGACGACGCCCTGGCCAGCAGCCCTTGACCGTTCTGAATACGGGCGCAATAGTGAACTACGTCCCGGACTCGAACGCGCTGTCGGCCTGGGACTCGGAGTCTTTGATCTGGTCATCGTCGACGAGGCCCATAAAAGCAGAGGTGACGACAGCGGCCTGTCGCGGCTTCTGGATTCAGTAATCCAGTGCTCACCGTCGGTCCGCATCCTCGCAATGACGGCGACGCCGGTTGAACTGGACGTGAGTCAATGGCAAAAAACGTTGAACCGCATTGGTGTGGACATCAAACGGCAGCCTTCCATCAACAATGCCATCACGGCCTATGCTACAGCGGTCAAACGGGTCAGGGTCAGCCCTAGCAGCAGTGACGCCCGCCGCACATATGCGGAGGCTTCCAGAGCCTTTCATAAGGAACTTTCCCCATTTTTGTTGCGGCGTGACAAACGCGAAGACAAAGCAGTCATGGCATTTGCCAACTACTCGGGGCTTGCCGCCAACAACTATCGGAAAGAAGAAGAAATAAGGGTTGAAACCGCCTTATTGACACCCGCTTGGCGGCAGGCCGTTTGCGCTGCCGAGGCGCTTTCTGTGGTTACGCGACAGGGGGAAATGGGCCAGGCCAAGCGTTTGCGGTTAACGATGGGTAATGGGCACGGCATTGCCGCCTTGCTTAACAACGGTGTGTCAAACGATGAGTCAGACCTTATGCAACAAACGTTCGACGCAACCCTGCAAGCCGAAGACGCAAACGATGAAGAGGGAGCCAAAGATTCCGAGTCGGACGATACCGCAAATGCACCACCAGAGACATACACGGACCCCAAACGCGCACAACGCGGGCAGTGGTGGTTGGCCGCCATGGCTCAGGCTTTTAATGACGGGAGCGATTGCCTGTTTGAACACCCTGCGCTGCTCGCCTGCGTAAAGGCCATCGAAGCCGCAACCGAAAGCGGCGAAAAGGTATTGGTCTTCGGGCGCTTTACCCAGCCACTACGGGCCCTCGTCGATCTGCTCAACGCCCGAGAAATGCTGCGCTGCCTTCAGAATGGCCGCCCGTGGCCACAGGCCAAAATTCATGACGCTGGGCTAACGGGCAGCGACCAAGGCGAACGACCTGCCGTTTTGGCCGCACTTCGCCAGTTGAATTTCGCGCTGTCCCTTACGGAGATAGACGCGGCACTGGGCCGTCAATACAAAGACCTAGAGAATTTCCGTGAAAGATGGCGTGTAGGACTAGTCGAGCACATTGCCGAGGGCCTGGACATGACGTGCGAGCCCGCCGCTGTAAGTCAGATGTCAAAAGTTCAGCAGCTTTTTTCGGAATTCCGGAAATCCACCAATGCCTCCAGTGACGGGATTCCAGATGGCCACAACGCTTTGACTCTTGTGAGCAAGGCACTGCTGGAATTGATGGGCGATTCGGACGATGTCACACCTGCCGATTTTGCTGCGGCATTCGAGCAACTTGTCAACGCCTTGACTGATCGGGACGAGGGCGAACAGGATGGGGATGGCGTCAAAGCCGCAGAGTTGTGGTCAGAGCTCGAAGGCCGCCTAAACGAGGAGTACAACCGTCCGCAAGGCGGTTTTGCTAGGCTAATG
>CAIJOU010000507.1 GCA_903822375.1 Candidatus Hydrogenedentota bacterium | reverse complement strand
CCAATGCACCAAGAGCCAATCAGGAGTTTGGCGGTCCCAGGGAAAGCCACCGCAGTCAAAATCGGCCGTTTCTCGACATCAACAAAATGCCGGGCGGGAAGAACCCGCCCGGCCATTTACCTGCATTAAAGTTTGGCTTTGGGATGGGTGAAGCGCAGGGCCGTGCCGTCGTGGTAGGTGGCGTATTCGGTGACGATGGCACCCTCGGGGGCCTGCATCCAGTGCCACTGCTCCGCGCCGGTAAGCGTGCCCACTTCGCCGGGCATGATTTTCTTCTCGGTGCGGGCCACGGCGCATTCCTTGTGCGAGGCGGGGATGCGCGCCTCGACGCCCGGCGTCGGCGTGCCTTCGCCGTAGGTGTAGATCCAGCCGTAGCGCGGCATCCAGCCTTCCATCTTCGGACCGGCGTTGGACGTTTTCACGTGCTTGTGCTCGGGAATCATCTGGCCGGGAAGGAGGTATATTTCGTGGCCGAAGTAATTGCCGTCCTTCTCGTTGAGCCAGAAGATGCCGGCCATGCCCACTTCGGTGAACTTGCCCAGGCCGAACTCGGCCACCCAGAACTCGGCCGTCTTCAGGCGCGGGTAGATGGGATAGCCGAAGGCCTCGAACATTTCATAATAGGCCTGCTTGGCCTTGTCCTGGTCGAAGGTGCCGTCGGCCTTGTAGAAGTCTTCGTTGCGGTATTTTTTCATTGCTGGAGCCTTTGTTTCCGCCGCTTCGGCCGCACCCACAAGTACGGAGCCCGCCGCCGCTGTGGCCATGCCGGTTAACACCGCGCGTCTGCTGATGTCCATGAGTAGTCTCCTTGTTTCAGCACCTGCTGGTGCGTTGGTTCACAACACAGTTAAGAGCACGTCGTCTTAAGTCCCCCTTTGAAGGGGGTGCCGCGAAGCGGCGGGGGATGTCACCCCCTGCTATTTCTTCTTCAAATCGTTGTAAAGCTCGAACGCCTGCTCGGGCTTGAACAACTGGTGCACCACGGCGCCCACGGCCTGCGCCATGGCGGCGGGGTCGTCGGCGGCAAAGATGTTGCGGCCCATGTCCACGCCCATGGCGCCCTGGTCGATGGCCTTGTAGGCCATCTTGAGCGCGTCGAGTTCGGGCAGTTTCTTGCCGCCGGCAATGACCACCGGCACCGGCGTGCCCGCGACCACTTCTTCAAAGCCCGGCTCGCAGTAGTAGGTCTTCACGAAGTGAACGCCAAGTTCGGCGATGACCCGGCAGGCAAGGCCGAGGTAACGCGCGTCGCGCACCATTTCCTTGCCTACGGCGGTGACGCCCAGGACCGGCATCCCGTATTGGGCGCCCTCGTTGATCAGGTAGGACAGGTTTTCCAGTGTCTCACGCTCAAACTCGGCGCCGATGCAGGCCTGGGCCGTGACAGCCGCCGCGTTCAGCGCAAGCGCCTCCTCGATGGTGACGCCGATGGTCTCGTTGCTCAGTTCCTTGAGCACGGTCGCGCCGGTGCTGCACCGCATCACGACGGGCTTGCGCACTTCGGGGCCGATGCTCGAGCGCAGCGCGCCGCGGGTGCACATGAGGCAGTCCACGTAGGGGATGAGCGGCGGCACAACCAGGTCGATCCGCTCCAGGCCCGTCGTCGGGCCCATGATGTAGCCATGGTCGAAGGCGAGCATGACGGTGCGGCCCGATTTGGGGTTGAAGATTTGCGACAGCCGGTTCTTCATGCCCCAGTTGAGGTGGGCCGACCCTTTAAGAAAGAAGCCCGGCGTTTCCATGGGAATGCCGATTCCGTAGTTCTTCTCGTCGCCGCCGCCCTGGGGTTTGTCTGCATCAGGCATTTGTGTCCATTCCTTTCAAGAAGCCCGCGAAGATGAACGACACCGACGTGGCGCCCGCATCCGGGGTTCCAATGCTGAGTTCTTTGATGTTGCGGGCCCGGCCAAACCGCGCCTGCATGTCTTTGGTTGCGGCCGCGCCCGCCGCCGCCGCCGCGGCCGCATCGCGCAACACGGACAGAAGGTCCCCGCCGCTTTCCGCGGTGCAGCCCGCCGCCATAACGGCGGGCACGAGCGCGTCCACCATGGTCTTGTCGCCCGGCTGGGCCTTGGTCTGGGCGCGCACGCCTGCGACGCCCGCCTCGAACGCGGCGGCCAGCGCCGACGCGTCGAGCGTGTCGCAGCCTTCCACCGCCTCGGACATGCCCATGAAGAACATGCCCAGCAGCGGCCCGGTGGCCCCGCCGTCCACGCCGAGAATCGCCCAGCCCACATCGTACAGCAGGGACTTGAGGTCGTTGCCGGAGGCCGCGTCCACGGCCTTTTCGAGGTTGGCCATGGCGCGCAGCATGGTGGTGCCGTGGTCGCCGTCGCCGCCCACGGAGTCGAGCTTGCCGAGCAGTTCGTGGTTTGCGCGGATCTCCGCCGCGGCGCCGCGAAGCATCGCGGCCATTTCTGTGCAGCCGATGGCGTTCGTCACGGTACAGCGCCTACTTCACGGTCAGCGCGGGCGAGTTGCACGGGGCATCCCACAGCGCCTTGAGTTCGTCATCGAGCCGGCCGATGCACATCTGGAAACCACCCATTTCCTGCACGGTGAGAATCTCGCCGACCAGGGTGCGGGCCATCTTCATGCCCTTGGCCTCGAGAAGCTGCCCCACGCGCCGCAGCACGAGGTACAGTTCCATCAGCGTGGTCGAGCCGACGCCGTTGAGCATGACCAGGAATTCATCACCCGCCTTTGCCTGGAGATCGTCCAGCAGCGCGGCCAGCATGATCTCGGCGGTCTCGTCGGCCGATTTGAGGGGCTGCGTGCCGCCGCCGGCCTCGCCGTGCTGGCCCATGCCCACGACCATCATGCCCTCGGGGATATCGGCAATGACGTCGCCCGTGCTCGGGTGCGTGGCGCCCGACACGGCCAGCGCCAGCGTGGCCATGTTGGCCTCCATGCGCTCGGCAACGGCCAGGCACTCATCGAGCGAACGGCCCTGCTCGGCCGCGGCGCCCGCCACCTTGATCACGGGCAGTGCGCCCGCCAGGCCGCGGCGTTCTTCCGGGTTCGACCGGGGGCCGCCCGAAATGTCCTCGTGCGTGAGGACCTGCTTGACGTTAATGCCCTCTTTCTTTGCCATACCCATGGCGAGGTTGGCCGACATGACGTCGCCCGCATGGTTCAGCACGATGAACAGCACGCCCGCGTCACGGTTGGCGGCGCGCAGCGCCTCAACCACCCGGGGCGGTCCCGGCGCGGCGAAGATTTCGCCCGGCACGCTGATGTCGAGCATGCCCTCGCCCACAAACCCGCTCAGCGCCGGTTCGTGGCCGCTGCCGCCCAGCGTCACCAGCGCCACCTTGTCCTTGGACTTGGGCGCGACGCGCACGACCAGATTGGCGCCTTCCAGCGCGACCTTGCCCGGATTGGCGAGCACAAAGCCCTCAAGCATTTCCTGCACAAGGTTTTCCGGCTTGTTCAACAGTTTTTTCATAGCCATGACCTGATTCTCCCTCCGTTGGACCCGCCGAAGGCGGGACGGGTGTCTTATTGGCGCTTTTCCATCACTTCAACGAGTGCCGGGCCGTCCATGATGAACGCGCAGCGCAGTTCCGGCGTGGCGTCAAAGGGCTCAATGAGCACGTTCTGCCCCACCAGCGCCTCGTCCAGCGACTCCACCAGAAAGGCCGCATGCGGGCCGTTGCAGAGCTCGGGCGGCATCGGTGTGCCCTCTTCAAAGCGCAGGAACTCCACCCGGTACGGGTGTGCCTCTGGGTCGGTAATGTACACCTTCGCCCCCTCAAGGTAGGTTTCATTGGGCTGCTTTTCCGTCGTGGGGACCCCAAAATGATGGAACTGTGCCGGTGCCATAGCGCTGCGCCTCCTGTTACGTTTATATATAGGATCGGAAAATGGGACCCTCGGCCCAAGCCAAGGCGGGATGCATTATAGCGAAGCCCCGGCGGGGAGTCTACCACCGCCCCTGAAAACCAAGATTCCCATCGCAGCGCGTAATCTTTGCGCCCAATTTGCCCTGGCCTGTTGACCGCAAAGAGCACAAAGATCACAAAGAAGCGCGGTTGTCACTGTCAGTATTGGTCTTCGGGACCTTTTACAGCCTCCATCGCTGCGCACTTAGTGGTTTTCCTTCAAACTGCCGCGTTTGCGCCCCCGTCTTTGTGTTCTTTGTGATCTTTGCGGTTATCCCGTTCGGAATGCACAGGGTTCTCCCCAATAATCTGGATTCTGACTTCTGTCTCCTGAATTCTGGCGCATTTGGCACGCCAATTCGGCCTTCATTTGACATTTCCCGCCCCATACGGCTAGACTTGCCCTGTGAACGCGGACCGCAAGGGTCCGCGTTTCTGCCCTTATACCAACACTCTTGTGGATGGGTAGCTCAGTTGGTAGAGCATCGGACTTTTAATCCGGTGGCCGCGGGTTCGAGCCCCGCCCCATCCACCAGTTTTCCCTTTGTTTGCAAGGGCGAGGGGGCCGTCGGGCGCGGACATCGGATTTTATGCGGTTTGCCCGGTCCCCGCCCGGTCCGTTCAGCGCACATCGCAAACGGCCTACCGGGCCTTGCGCTGCATCAACTTTTCCACTCTGCGCAGTGGATGTGCACGTTTGCATCACAAAGTCCGGTGACCCTGGCGACATGCAGGGGCGCGCGTGATGTGAGTTTCACAAGCCACCGGCACACTGGCTGGCGACTCGCAGAACGGCCCATGTGTTGCGGCATCCGCCCGACATCCCCACGCCGCCACACAGCCCGGCGCGGATGTCTATTCACCGGCGGTCGCCGTCATCCGTCAGCAGACCTCCCTCCACTCCAAGCTGCGCCTCACAAACGCGCCGGCCACATGCAACCGCTACCTGACGCTGCTGCACCGCATGTTCGCGCTGGCCGTGCAGTGGGGCCACATCGAAAAGAACCCCGCCGCAGCCGTCCGAAAATACAGGGAAGACACCGCCCGCGAGCGCTACCTCACGCGCGACGAAATTGCCCGCCTGCTGGCGGTGCTGAAGGACTGGCCCAGTCCCAGCGTCGCGGCGCTGCTGCGCTTCCTGCTCTTCACCGGCCTGCGCCGAGGCGAGGCGATGACCCTGCCGTGGCGGTGCGTGGACAGAGAGCAGGGCACGGTCCTGCTGGAACACACCAAGAACGGACGGACGCGCACGGTGTACCTCAATGAACTGGCCGGGGGCGTAATCGATGAGATGTGGGCGCTGCGCGAGCGCGACCACCCGTACGTCTTCCCGGGGCACAAGAAGCGCGCGGCGCTGGCAAACCCCACGCGCGCGTTCCGGGAGATCTGCAAGGCCGCGGAACTCGGCAATGACCTGCGGATGCACGACCTGCGGCACAGCTTCGCCAGCCTGGCGATCTCCGGCGGAGCGTCGCTGTACGAGGTGGAGAAGCT
>CAIJOU010000506.1 GCA_903822375.1 Candidatus Hydrogenedentota bacterium | reverse complement strand
GGAACGACGAAACCATCCCCATGCCATCCCCACGCCATCTACTGTTGTATGCCCCGTTGGGGGCAAGAACGGCGACACCAGCCCCGTGCCATCCCCGCGCCATCCGCTGTTGTATGCCCCCCCGTTGGAGGCAAGAAGAACGATACCTTCGCCGTGTCGTCTTCGTCCCTTCCGCATGCCGTTTCCGCACCCTCTCACCAACCTCTCCGGAGTGTCCCTCCGGTCCATTCTCTGCTATGCTTTTCCTAATGGAGCAGTTCAACTCATGATTAGTACCTCCCATAGACGTCTTCTCACGCCGGTCCTGCTGGCGTGCACGCTTCTTTCCCTTGTCGCCGGCGCCCAGGTCGGGGTGCCGATGCCGGAAAACCTCGCCTGCAAGGCCGTCATCACCGCAAGCGGTGAGTTCAGCGGCGACTACAAGGCGGCCAATGTCGCCGACGGGCGCATCCCGGCCAGGGATTCCAAGGCGGACCCGGGGCTTGCATGGTGCGTAAATGGCGCCAAGGGAGCGGACACCGCCGAGTTGGTGTTTGCGTGGAATGAACCCGTCACGGTTGGCGAGGTCATCTATTACGCGCGCACGGCCTGGTTCATGAACGAATGTTGGAAGAACTGCGCGCTCTATGCCGACGATGCGCCCGAACCCCTCCTGACCGCGCCGCTGGAAATGAAGGACGGGCCGCAGCGCATTACGCTGGTCACTCCTGTTCAGGCCAGAAAGTTGGTGCTGCGGTTCAGCCAGTCTTATGGCGGCATGAACCCGGGCGCATCGGAGGTGCAGATCTTCCCGGCCCCGCCATCCAACGAAGCGCTGAAGGAGCTGGCACGGCAGGCCGCCCTTCGCAACATTCCCCGCGTGGATCAGGTGGACCCGGAGAAGCTGGAATCGTTGCGCGCCCGGCTCGCGGTGCAATACGGCAGAAAGTATGCCCACGCGGAAAAGGATCGCGACACACTGGCCCGGCTTGCCGCACAATGCAAGGACGCACCCGAGGGCGGCGAGGCACGGGCCAAAGCAGCCGCCGAACTGGCGCGCCTGCAGCGGGACATTCTCCTCTTCGACACGGACAAGGTAGTCGTCATCAAGCGCAACGAGATCGTTGCGTCGCATGTCTACACCTACCACTACGAGGGCTTCAAGGCGGGCGGCGGCCTTTATGTGGCCTCACTGCAGGTCGACGAACCAACGTTGACCGAACTGGTCACGTCGCCCACGGGCGAGATACTCGACTGCGACCTGTCCTACGACGGCCACACTATTCTGTTCAGTTGGCGGCAGACGGAGAAGGAAGGCTATCACCTGTGGACCATCGATGTGGACGGCAAAGGGCTGCGCCAGCTCACGCAGGGGCCATGGCACGACTATAACGGCTGCTGGCTGCCCGACGGCGGCATCGCGTTCCTGAGCACGCGCATCGCGCAGTTTGCCTACTGCTGGCACGCGCCGGTGGGTGTGGTCTACCGCATGGACGCCGACGGCTCCAATCCCGTCAAGCTGTCTGCCAATTACCTGAACGATTTCACGCCCTACCCGCTCGAGGACGGGCGCATCATCTACACGCGCTGGGAGTATGTGGACCGGCCGGCCATCCCCATCCAGAGCCTGTGGACCATCAACCCGGACGGCACGACGCTGGCGGGATACTTCGGCAACCGCGTCATCTCGCCGGGCACCTTCATGGAGGCCCGCTCCATTCCCGGCACGGGCAAGATTGTCTGCACCATGACCGGGCACAATGGTCCCACGCGCGGCGCCATCGGCATCATCGACCGGACGAAGGGTGACGACGCGCAGGCGTCCATCGAAAACATCACGCCCGACACGGCTGTGCCCAACGTGGACCAAGGCAACGGCAACACGGACGGCACGAAGTTGTACAGTTGTCCCTGCCCGCTGGACGCGGAGCGGCTGCTGCTTTCGGCACAGGGCCCGCTGCTGGTGCGCGATTTCGCGGGCAACTGCCAATCACTCGCGCTCCCGCCGCCCGAGGACGGCATGCAGTACTTCTCCGCCATGCCCGTGCGGCCGCGCTTCCGGCCGCCGGTCATCCCACCCACCGTGAACGGCGCTCCGGACGGTGACCAGGCGGTTGTGTTCCTGCAGGATGTCTACGCGGGACTGGAACCCACGGTTGCGCGCGGCGACATCAAGCGCATCCGTGTCGTGCGCGAAATGCCCAAGACGGTCCGCATCGACCCGTCCTTGCGGGCCTTCGGCTTCCAGTTCCCGGTCATCTCCTGCGGTGCGACCTATGCGGCCAAGAACGTGCTGGGCGAGGTGCCCGTCGAGGAAGACGGCTCCGCCTGCTTCCGCGTGCCCTCGGGCATCCCGATATACTTCATGGCGCTCGACGCACAGGGCCGCGCGCTGCAGCGCATGCGCACGTTCACGCACTTCATGCCCGGCGAACGGCAGGGCTGCGTGGGCTGCCACGAATCGCGCCAGCAGACGCCGCATGTGCGGCGCGGCAGCGCCATCGCCGCCGAACCGCGCAATCTGGAGCCGCCCGAATGGGGCGCGGGCGGATTCAGCTATGTGCGCGTCGTCCAGCCCGTGCTCGACCAGTACTGCGTCGAATGCCACAACGCGATGCGCTCCGACGGCAGGGTCGATCTCAGTGCGTCGCGGACGGACTACTTCAACGTGTCCTATGAGACGCTGGCGCGGGACAACCAGGGGGCCGCGGGCAGTCCCTATGTAAGCTGGATCCCCACGTACAACGGGCAGGAGCAGAACATCCTCAAGATCGCGCCCATGACCTGGGGCTCACCGGCCAGCAAACTCGCCGAACTGGTGCTCAACGGCCACCCGGACAAGGACGGAAAATCCATGGTCAACATGGATGAAAACAGCCGCCGCCGTGTCCTGGCGTGGATAGACCTGAACGTGCCCTACTACGACACCAGCGAAACGTCCCACCCGAACAACGAGGGATGCCGGCGCATCTATGCGCCCGAAGTGGACAAGGTGCTGGGCGAGGTCATTCAGCGGCGCTGCGTCGAATGCCACCAGGACGGCAAGGCGCACCGCAAAGAATGGACGCGCGTGACCGAACCGGAACTGAACAACTTCCTGCTCGCGCCGCTGGCCCGTGCCGCGGGCGGCACGGAGCGCTGCGGCAAGGCAGTGTTCCAGGACAAGTCCGACCCGGACTACTCGGCCATTCTCGCCACGCTAAAGCCGCTGGAGGAGGGGCTCAAGCTGAAACCCCGCACCGACATGCCCGGCGCGCAGGTCGCGCCGGAAGTCTGCCGGGACCGGTACTGACGGCCTTGCCTTGCAGCGTCTTACAATGGGCCTGAAGTCTTTGTCAGGCGTCAATGAAGATATTGAAGGGATATGGGAATGAAACAGTTCTTTGCGCCCAATCTAAAAGCTGTGATTCTCGCAATTCTTGTGTTCGTTGTGGTGCCTCTCCCCTTTTTCTTCGTCATCGGGGGGGCATTTGCACCGGCATGGGCAATACTCGGATACGCTCTCACTTTCATTAAGGATGGCGACACAATAGCCGGACTGCTTGGGATTCCCGTATTTCTGCTTTACATCCTCCTTGCCTATGCTGGGGGATGTATAGGCGCGCATGTCTTAGGGAAAATGACTCACAGGAAGAGTGTGCAGTGGCTTGGAATTGGGCTCGTATCGGTCCTGCTGGTTATTGGCTCATTCTTTAGAATCTACATAGAAGTCAGTATCGGCGGGGAGCAGTGGTTCAATCTCACTGAATTGCGTGAACGCCATTTTCCCAACCGGTTTGGAACTTCCTGGATATCCCCCAACACCCAACCGTGGCATGCGCCGGAATTCGTCAACAGATGAAGTTGAAACAGTTCGAGCACACTGCAGCCGGATGCCGACCGGCGGCTCATGCATTCGGAAAATGAAGCCCGTCCCCTAAGTTTGATATGCAACGAATCTCAGCGGCAGAATGCCATGCTCGCATTTGTCCCCAGTTTCGGGCCGTAAGCGTCTGGGCATGGCTGGGCAAGGCTCCACGCAACCAACGCCACAATCGCTATTCGCACCAGACGCTGGCGTCGCGGCAGAGGCTGTCCCAGTCAAGCTTCAGCGTGTGGCCATCGTGCGCGAAACTGATCGCGCCGGCGGGGAAATCGGCCTGGACGTACGGGTTACGGTAGCGGGGATAGTCCGCGATGTTCACCACTTTTCCCCGTTGTTTCAGGCTGCCGTTCCAGCCAAATTCGAGCAGGCCCTGCGAGGGGGATTCATAGCAAATATGAAGCCCCTCGCCATAAACACGCGCCTTTGCGATGCGGTCCATGAAGGACGTGAATTCACCGTCCGTTTCTTTCCGGCCCAGTTCACAAATCCAAATATTCTCCTGGCCGGGCGCGATGATTTCCCGGTCCTTGTC
>CAIJOU010000505.1 GCA_903822375.1 Candidatus Hydrogenedentota bacterium | reverse complement strand
AGCCTCGACCAGTTCCAGATCGTCCAAAACGCCGCCGGCATAGCCCGTGACGCATCGGGCACGCCGCTCGTCGCGCCCGAAGTGCTCTCCCCGGTCAACAAGCCTCGCAACAACGGCAAGAGTTCCAACATCCAGGTGCGCGGCGTTCACCCCAATTCGTTCGTCCTGCGCCCCGCCGTCCATGTCACTTCCGGCCGAATGCCCCGTCCCGGAATGCGGGAAATCATTGTGGCCCGTCCTGTCGCGAACCGGTTCAGCGGCTTTGAACTCGGTGCAAGCCAGCGGCTTGGCCGCGGCTCGTTCACCGTGGTCGGCATCTTTGACGCGCAGGGCACGGCCTACGATTCTGAAATCTGGGCCCATTCCAAAGAGGTGATGGAGGAGTTCGACGAGAAGGCATACAGCACCGTGCTCGTGCGCGCCGAAAGCCCGGCCGCTGTCGCCGCCATCCGCGCCGGCATTAACGGTGACCGCCGCCTGAAACTGGACGCCAAGGACGAAAGACGCTACTACGCCGAGCAGACCACCACCGCCAAGCCCGTGCGCGCCTTCGCCGCCTTTCTGGCGGCGGCCATGGCCATCGGGGCGTGTTTTGCCGGCATGAACACCATGTACGCCAACGTGGCGAACCGCACGCGCGAAATCGGCACGCTCCGCATATTGGGATACACGCCGGCCTCCGTGCTGATAAGTTTCCTGGCCGAGTCGGTGTGCCTGGCGCTGCTGGGGGGAGCCATTGGCTGCGCTGCGGCCCTGCCCATGAACGGTGTCGCCACGGGAACCACCAATTTCGACACGCTCAGCGAGCTTACTTTCTATTTCACCGTCACACCGCGGTTGATGTTCGAGGGCATGTTGTTTGCCGCTGCCATGGGACTGCTGGGCGGATTTCCGCCCGCGTGGTCGGCTTCGCGGCAAACTATCCTGTCGGCGTTGCGGCAACTATAATTTTGTCCACAGTGAGAAGGACGGCTTCAAAAAAGAATAACGGGGATAAGAGGGCACAACATGTCCAATCTTGATGGTCAGCTTTCAAAACTGCACATTACCAAAGAGCAGAAGCCGGTGCCGGGGGGACGCGGCGGCATGCCGTGGTTCTGGCTGTTCACCGCCGTTGCCATTGCGGCGGCCGCCGGTTTCGCCTATTCAAGGGCCAACGCGCCTGTTGAGGTGAAAACCGCACGCGTCGAACAGGAGGCGGTAATTCCCGGCAAGGGTCCCGCCCTCGTGACCGCCAGCGGCTACGTGGTCCCCCGTCACAAGGTCGAAGTAAGCGCAAAAGTCATCGGGACCATTCGGGAAGCCATGGTGAAACGGGGAGACCGCGTCAACAAGGGCGACATTCTGCTGAAGATTGAAGACGAGGAGTTTCAGGCCCGCGCGGTTGCGGCCGAAGCGCAGGTGGCGATGTTGCAGGCGCGCGTGGCCGAGTTGAAGGCCGGATCGCGTCCCGAGGAAATCGGTGCCGCCGAAGCGCAGGCCGCGTCGGCTGAAGCCACATTGCGGGATGCCGAGCGCGTGCTGCAGCGCATGGAAGCCCTGCATGCGGTCGGCGCCTCGTCAAAGGAGGAAATGGAGCGCGCGCGCACGAACCGCAATGTTGCCCAGGCCCAGCTTGAAGCGGCGCGCAAGACTGCCCGGCTGGTCGCGATCGGTCCCCGCAAAGAGCACATTGAGGGTGCCAGCGCGCAGTTGCGCGAGGCCGAAGCCAACCTTGCCCTGGCCAGGACCGAACTCGGGTACACGCTTATCCGCGCCCCCATCAGCGGCACCATACTCGAAAAGCTCGCGGAAGAGGGTGAACTCGTGACCAGCACCAATTTCGGCGGCACACGCGGCGCGAAGAATTCAGTCGTCTCGATGGCCGACCTGTCCGACCTGCAGGTGGAGGTGGAAGTCAACGAAAACGAGCTGGCGAAGCTCAAACGGGACCAGCAGACAGAAATTCGGCTCGATTCGAATCCGCAACGCGTGTATGCGGGCAAGGTGGACGAGGTTTCCCCCCAGGCTGACCGGCAGAAAGGAACCGTGCAGGTAAAGGTCAGCGTGATTGACCCCGACGACTCCATGAAGACGGAGGTCAACGCCCGGGTCACCTTCCTCGGCGACGCGCCCGATGCGGCACAGGCCAACACCAGCCGCTCCCGCTTGTGGATTACCAAAGAAGCGCTCGTGCCCGGCGCCTCCCCCCCCATTGTCTACGTTCTGCAAGACCACAAAGCGGCCGCAAAGCAGGTCAAGACCGGCGTGGTAGCCGAAAAGGGGGTTGAAGTGGTTGAAGGACTGACAGGTTCCGAAGACCTCATCATAGCGCCCTTGACCGACATCTCGGAAGGGGCCCGCGTCGTGGCCGCGCCGCAATGAACCAGCCATCTCCTGCCGGAACAGAAGCCCCCGTCGTCCAAGTCAGAGGCCTGTGGAAAGTGTTCCCCCACGGCGGTGCCGATGTCGTCGCCCTTGACGACGTCAACCTCGACATCAATTACGGGGAACTGGTTGCCCTGATGGGCCCGTCGGGGTCGGGCAAGTCAACCCTGCTCCACATCATTGCGGGCATCGACCGCGCCACGCGCGGCGAATGCCGTGTGCTGGGCCACGAGATCGGCACCATGTCTGAGAACCAGTTGTCGCTGTGGCGAAACCACCACATCGGCTTTGTGTTCCAGTCCTTCAACCTCATCCCCGTGCTTACGGCGTATCAGAACGTTGAAATCCCGCTGCTGCTCACCCGCCTTTCCAGGAAAGAACGCCGTGAACACATCCTCACCGCCCTCGACATCGTCGGTCTCAGCGACCGAATCACCCATTATCCGCGGCAGTTGTCGGGCGGACAGGAACAGCGCGTCGCCATCGCCCGCGCACTCGTAACGGACCCCGACCTTCTTCTCGCCGACGAACCCACCGGGGAACTGGACACCCATTCCGCAGAAGAGGTCATGAGAGTCCTGCAAAAGCTCAACCGTGACTTCGGCAAAACCATCGTCATGGTAACCCACGATCCGAAGGCCTGCGCCTATGCCACCATCACCCGGCACCTCGACAAGGGAAAGATTCTGCCTGTCTAATAATCCGAAGGTCGTAGGTTCGAATCCTAACCCAGCCGCAATCACTCCTTCACGGGCACGAACCAGATGTTGCGGTATCTGACTTTGTTGCCGTGGTCCTGCAGTTGCAGGACATCCTCGGCGGCACCCGGTCCGGGAACGCCGCCGCCCGTGGGCAGCGGGAGCGCAACGTTGTCCTGGATGAGGATGCCGTTGTGGCGCAGGGTAAGACGGGCCGGTTCTTTCAGCGTGCCGTCGGCGTTGAGGCGCGCGGCGCGGAAGTCGATGTCGTAGGTCTGCCAGCATTCCGGCGGCAGCGAGGCGTTCACCAGCGCCGCAGAAATGTCGTACACGGAGCCGCAGTCGCCCGCGGTGTGCGGCATCACGCCGAACGAGTCCAACACCTGGATCTCGTACCGGTTCTCCACGTAAACGCCGCTGTTGCAGCGGCCCTGGCCGAACTCGCCCGCCATGAGCGGCAGGTAGAATTCGAGGTGGAGCTTGCAGTCGCCGAATTTGGCCTTTGTGTAATTTGCGCCGGAGCCGGGCTGGACGCCCATGCTGCCGTCTTCATAAGCCTTCCACTGGTCGTTCGTCCACGCGCCCAGGTCCGGCGCCTTGCCGGGCTCGTAGGGCAGCAGCACCACGGCGTCTTTCGGCGGCGCCTGCCCCTCGGTGGGCGAATGGCGGTCGGCTTTCTTCAGCTCGAAGGCGGTTTCATAGGCCCCGTGAATGTGCAGTGTGTCCCCGGCCGCCTCGGCGTCCCACGTGCCCGATCCGGTGAAGCCGTGGAACACAACGCGCGGGCCTTCGAGTTGCCCATGCAGTTCCACCTGGATGATCTCACCCTTTTCTCCCAGACAGTGCGCCGCCATCCGGTAGAGGCCCGGACCTTCCGCGACGATCAGGCCCTGCGCCTGCAGATCGGGCCGTCCGACCCAGTGGTAGGCACCCTCGTACTCGCCCATGAAAGAATCGCCGCTCGGGCCGGGGGCCGGTTCGGCCAGAACCGGCGCAGCCAGACAAAGCCCTGCCGTCAGGACAAGAAGCAACGCGCGCATCGTCATAACGCTCTCCATTCTCGGTTCCGTGCCGGTACCGCTGTTATCCGAAACAATTACCCTACCGCGAAACATCCCCAGAGGGCAAGCGGTATTGCGCGGTCCGCGAACGGTGTCACGGTGCTTTCTTGACCAACCACACCTCGTCCACTTGGCAGCCACGGCCGGCGCCGCCTTTGCCGGGTTCCTGATACCACGTGAGCGTCAGCTCGCCACTGGATACCGCCTCTTTGGGAATGTCGAAGGTGACGGGACTGAGCGGATATTTCTTGGCAATGAAGGGGTGGATTTCCGTGCTGTCGTTGGCCAGGAGACGAAGCTTGGCCCGCTCGTTGTCGCCGCCGTAGACAGCGCGGACCGCGTACTGACATTTGGGGTCAAGGCCGGTGTAGTGCATGCGCAGCGGGGCGTCGTAGGTGGACTCCGCGAAGCGCACCCAGGAAAGCCGGAAATCCGGGTCAAACTCGAAACCCGTCCGCGGCGTAATTCTGAATTCAGGGTCGGTGTCGGGGCCGCAAGGGCGTACGAGGTGCGATTGCTGTTCGGGGTTGCCCAGATCGTCATAAAAGCCGCCCGGCCCCGGATTCGTCCAATCCACGATGCCGTGGAGAGCTTCCAGACGCGTTCTTTCGCTGTCCAGCGCGCGCACTTCCGCGAAGCGTTTCAGCAGCCAGTTCCGGTTGTTAAGCGGCCGGTCCATAAGATCAAGGTTCGCACCCCGTCCCGCGTCGATCGCCTTGTAGCGCGGCACGCTAAGCTGCATCCGAATGCTCTGGTACAGCGCCTCGCCCATTTCAAATACCCGCGCCCGCAGGTCCTGACCCGCCGGTTCGGTCACCGCCTGATTGAGTATGCCCTCGGCCTGGCCAATGGCCACCAGCGCGCCCGTCCGGTCCGCCCGGCGCAACACCTCCATGGCGCGCTCTTCCAGACCCGTCTCGTACATCAGGCGGGTCCGCAAAAACGCGTCGTAGTAGGCGCGGTAAACGGCCTGCTGATAGCGCCAGTTCAGCTTGGCCTGGGGCGTCACTGCGTTCTCAAGGGCTTGCATCTGCTGCAGTGTCGTCATCACGCCCGTGTTCGTGAGCAGCGGCCCCTGCCAGTTGCGCTCCAGCGCGAGCAGGAGCTGGGCAAAATCGTCGTCGTGGGCGTCGGATATGAAGCACCTCGAATACTGCCGCAGGACCTCCGCAACGTCGCTGTCCGGGTCCCACCCCAGAGCGCTCCACAGCATCTTGTTGGCGTCGTCGTTGCACCCCTCCGAATAGGTGATGAACCCCACCGTATCATCCTGCCACAACCGGAAAATCTGGGCGAAGTGTGTGGGCCGGGGATTGATCACTTCGCGCTCTTCCGTCATCGCGTACGCGACATCCCAGTCCGGAACGGCGTATTGGGACCGGATGCTGTGCGTAATGTCCGGGTAATGGCGGATCGGGTATTTCGCCGGAATCGCCTTGCGAAGCTCGGGCAGGCTCATGCGGTTCTGCGGGCCGAACACGACGCCCGTCAGCCAGGCGGGCTGCTGGTTCTGCATGATGTCCAGAAATTCGCCCATCCATTCCGCCGTGAAGCCCTGCGGTGCCACCCACATCCGGGCGTTGGGATGTGTCTTGTGCAGGACCTCGGTCTCCTTTTCCAAGAGGCCCATCAGGTACTTGGGCTGCGTGTGGCCCGGGTCCCCGCCGGGCACAAAGACGGCATCAATGCGCGGCAGCCGTTCAAACACCGCCCCCCACTCCGCGAGCGCCTTCTGCACGGTCTCCGGGTTCGCATAGTCCCGGTCCATTGCCGGATACCATATCCAGCACTCGATGCCATAGTCCTTCGCCAGTTGGGACACGGCCGCCATCATTTCAATGGGCGGCAGCGTGAAGTGGGGGCTGTCCTTGTCGTCGTCGCTTCGCGGGGGAATGAGTTCGATGGCGTTTGTCCCGAAGATAGCCAGCTCGCGAATGTACTGTTCGAACATGGCCACCGTCCAACCGTCGTAAGTATTGACCTTCGGGCGATAACCCAACTGGTGGCCCCGCAGCGGATAGCGCGGCACCGTGTTCAGGTCAAGGTCCGGCGCCACCCGCACGGCACCGCGCGCCATCCGCAGTTCGCGCAGGAGGCGGCCCACCCCGAACAGCACGCCCCGTTCGTCGTTTCCCGCGACAAGTACCGCCGTCTTCTGCCCCGATTTTGAGACCTTCAGGCGATAGCCCTCCGCGCCTTTGCCTTCCACGCCTTGGAGAGCGCCCGCAAAAGGCCCGGCAAACGCCGGGAAGGAAGCTGCGGGCCCCACCGCAACGACGGACTCCGCGTTGGCCGGCCACTCGTGCACGACCTGCCAGCGAACGAAACTGCGCTTCTGCACCTCGTCCAGCAGCATGGCGACGGCCTTCAATTCGGGGCCGCTCAGGTCGGCGGGGGTGACGACCACGGCGCCTTTGAGGTCGAGCATGGCGTTTGCCTTTCCCTCATCGGCCGCGGCGGGCCGACCGGCCGACAAAGCCAAGAACGTCAAAACCGCCAGGCAGCCAAACCACCGTTGAGCCCCATGCCGGTACAGAAGTCTTGTCTGCATCTTAATGCTCCTCATTTTTCCGGATCGCGGACACAATTCTTGCCTATGAATGTCCTGCTTTCGGAACGGAATCTCTACTTGCCCGTACAATAGCTTCTTGGGGTTGCCGTGTTCAAAGAGTCGAAACGCGGGCAGTGGAACCGCATCTTCGGTTACACGCAATATATGACGATCTTGAACCGGAATACGGAACTGCCAGAATGGCGGTCGGGCAGGGACACCCAAGGCGGGGCCGTCCCAGCGTTGTCCGTGGCGCCAATCAGAATACTATCTGCGTCGGACGCGGTGCTTTCCTGGTCCCAATGGCCGCCGGTTCAATTTCTGCCTCCGCTATTCTATTCTTTCCGACGCTGCTTTGACCGTTGAGGGTTGAAGACCGCATCTCGCTGCAAGCGAGGGCAGGAACACATTGAGTTCATGTTCAAGCAGTTCGAGCTTGGCCCGCATCAGGTCCAGCGCCGGACCGAGCGCGGCACCCTCTCTTGTGTTGTGGACGTCAAGCCGCGAATCCTGCGTCACAACGGAAATGGCCGCTTCCGTATTCTCCCGTTCGTCCTGCAGCACGGCACACCACCGGTCGTACCGGGCCTGAGCTTCAGCGAGGTCTTGGGGCGTCTTTGAACCGTCCCCGGCAAAGTCCGTCAGGAAACTTCCAAGCCGGCGCGATTCATAGAAGTTCGCGTGGGTTCGTGCCGTGTGATAGAACCAGCGCGCGGGCAGGTCTTCAGCATGAAAGGTGGGAAGGCATCGCGGGGGCACGTCCGGCGCGGCCTCGTCGAGTTCCCTAACCGCCTTGCCAAGCGCATGTTCCATATTCCGATAGTAACTACCGAACACCTTCACATTGCCGCGCGCCTCCGTCAAGACGTGGGCGCCAAAGACGCTCTTTGCCTGAAAACATGCAGGGAGTTCAGCCTTGGGGTCGGCGCACATGGGGTGGGTCGGACCGAGATAGTAAGGACCGACGAAATAGGGGGGCAATTCGGGTGACCAGGGAATAGCCTCCGATACGTGTCCCCAAGCCCTGCGCAGATGGGCGGCTGCCTGGTCTGACCCCGCGATGCGGCGCGCAAGCCTTGCCAGCAGGGCTTCACGGTCCGGGACCGGGCTCCACCATGCGTATTTATAAACCTCCGCGCTCGTCGTGGCGTGGTTTGGCACAAACCACGCAAGCACCCAGGCCCCGTCCGCGCCGGACGCAGCCAACGCATCGGCCCGATCGAACCAGCGGTCCACGCATGGAATATAGGGCAGTCCAGGCGCCTCGAAGGCCAGTTCCGGTTCGCTTTTCAGATAGACCGCCGCTCCGGCGGCCTTGCACGCCGCGATTTGCCTTTTGGCGCGGTCGGTGGGACCGATCAAATCGATGCTGTAATCCCAGATGGCCTTTTTTACCCCGTCTTCCTTAACGAGGGTCTCATCCTTTTCGATTTCCGTGAGAAGCGCGGTCCCGGGCTTCAGTCTCTGAATGAAGCCCGCCTGGTCATCGTCTGCGGACCAAAAGTGTTTGGCGGAATAGGGCCACGCCACCACAACCGCCGTGGGATTTGCCTCCCTTGCAGCCTGGGCCAGACCGTTGCACAAGTTGGCCACCACGGTCTCGGCCCCCAGTGGTTCGCAACGCGCGCAGTTGGTGTGGTTCTTCTCCACCCCTGCCGGACGCATAAAACAGTGCTGAAACTCCTCTCCGCCGACAATAATCATGGCGCCGTCCAGCGGAACGGACGTAAAGATGCCCTTGATCGATTCCGCCAGGTAGCGGCGCATCAATGGGTCTTCGGTGCAGAGTAGATGGCCGGCAGGGGGACGGTCCATATGCAGAAAAGCCTCAGCGCCGCGCAAACCGGGATGGTTCTTGAAGATCGGCGCGTCTGCCGGATAGAAGTCCCACATGCAAAGAGAGACGAAAGTCTTGAGGCCGTAGCGACGCGCTTCTCTGGCCTTTCCGGCCAGCTTTTGCACCAGCCCGGGGTCGTGGCGCTGTTCGAGTTCCGGGATGGCCTTGCTGTCCGACAGGGCGTTGAATGATGTGCCGGAGGACTTGTCGGTGGGGCTTATGATGACCCCGTTGTAGCCCAGGAACACCAGGTCCCGATAGGAGCCCATCCGCGGAACCGTGCCAATCCGGAGGCCCAGGCGCGGCGTCAACGTCTCTTTGCCGATTTCCAGTATGGATGCCGCGCGAAAACCCATCCGATCCACAAGCCGCACCACCCCATCGCGCAAACCCGCCGGGCTCTGACCCTTTACAGTGACCGCATTCTCTTCAACCAGGATGGTGAAGGAGTCGGGGACCGATGGGTCACCCCCGTCGTGGTCGACAAGGACAATAGCCCGCGCACCGCCGGAAGCCAGTTCCTTCTCGTTGCGCACAGGCAGGTCGAGTCCCATGCACTCCTTCAAGAACATCGCCAGGTCATCGGCCATCACTTTAACCAGCGGATCCGCGTTCATGCCCGTCACGATGGACCAATCCTGACCAATCGTCATCTCTCCTGTTGCGGCGACCGCGGCGGCGTCTTTTGAGAACCGGGCGAAATAGTCCCGTGACAGGAATGAGAACGGGTTCTTGCGGTAGACAGTGTCCGAATCGCTGGAATTGTCACCAGCCGCAACACCCATGACGCATATCCCCGCCGCTACCAGTGCAAACAGTCTGTGCATTTTCGCGTCTCCAAATGGACCCGTGTTCGTAACCCCACAGGCGGCAGTATCCTGGACCCACCCTGCCCCGCGCCTTAACTTGCCGCCGTCGGTGGGGCTTGTTTCGTCCTAGACCTTCTTCTCTTTCGCCTGCTGTTCCTCCCACTGCTGGGTGGAGACAGCCGTGCGGACCATCATCAGCGTGTTGAGCATGGCGGTCTGCAGGCGGACCATCTTTTCCCGCGCCTCGAACTGGTCGCCGATGGCATAGGCGTCTTTGAGCGCCGCCTCCAGGCCGATGTTGTACGCCTTGCGGCCTTCGAAAGTGAGCTGGGGCTCGAGAAGGTAGTCCGGCGTCCCGTACAACCCGGTGATGGGGCGCGACAGGTGCAGTTCGCCCGGACCTGGAAACAACTTGTTGCCCTTGATGTACAGGTGCTTGTCGTCCCACTCCATGTTGTTGAAATAGGCGTCCTCGGCGGCACGCACCACAGAGACCAGCTTCTCCAGCGCGGCCGGGGATTTGGGCTTGTAAAGGCGCTCGAGAACGATGGCCAGGTTTTCCTCGACGCTCTTGCCGGGATTGCACATGAGCTGGCCGCCGAAGGCGATGTTGATCTCGACGCCGGGGTTGTTGGGCGGGCCCTGATAGTACATGACGGCGCGGCCGCCGTCGTCGAACAGTTCCTTCATGTGCGTGCCCGTCTGTTTCGCATACGGTAGGAACCACTGCAGGCGGTCCCACGTGTAGGTCGGATAGACCCACAGCCCGCCCGAGGTGCCGAAGCGGCTGTGCAGGCGTTCAATAAAAGGCTTGCGCTCCGGCGGCCGGATATAGCAGGAATGGTGGCCCTGGTCGAAAATGCAGTCCACGCTGCCGCTCAACTCGACCAGCGAGGTTTTGTCCTTTTCCGCGAAACCCGTGTTCCAGTCCGCCCAACTAATCGTGGTCACCAAGATGTAGGCGTTGGGCATCTTCT
>CAIJOU010000504.1 GCA_903822375.1 Candidatus Hydrogenedentota bacterium | reverse complement strand
CATCACCTCCAGTAGTCACACCGCGTCCCAATACATCTTCCGAATCACCCCCGCCTGCCGCCACAAATAATGCCCCTCCTTCCCCAATATCCGAACAGCCAGGCTTAAACGGCAGGCGTCCTCCCGCACCAGCGACAAAGCACCCACCACCGTCAGCCACTGCTTGCGAACACTCATCTCTTTCAACTGTTCCAAGTCAATTCCCAGCGCCTCCAACCCCGCCAACCGGTCCGCCGCCTGCCTCAATCCCATACCCGTCACCTCCAAGAGGTTCAGCTTATGCCAGCTGAACAGGCCAAAATGATTCACCATTGAATCATGATTCACACCCAGTATGCACAAAGTTTGCGTAGAGCGCGCGCAGCTGACCAACCTCTTTTATTCCCCAGAAGGACCCGCGATTTTTTCCCATGGGGGGGATGGGGGGGGATCTGTCTCGAATTGGTACTTTCTTCGTTTGTGTTCATGCCTTATCCCTCTTTCTCTTTCAAAGACTCCGGAGCAAGAGGCCACAGGTTCGAATCCTGTTGGGCGCGCCATTTCTTTTTCTGCCTCAGTGCGAATACCTGCGCCATTAGCGGACGAAACGCATTCTTTCTCATTTGGCATAAGATTCTGTATATCTAGGTCTGTAATGACAGGATCTGCATGCTGCTGCACAGAAAAGACGGTGGGTTGTGTAACATTTGGGGTAACAGAATTTCCGCCTTGTTGGGCTAACTTGCGCTCCTGTGCAAGAGCGGGCTGGAAATCGGGCAGGGAATTTACCGCAGCGGCCATGTCTTCAAGCCGGGTATGTGTGTAGATGTTCAACGTCAGCTTCGGGTCGGAATGCCGCAGCAACTTCTGCGCAATATGAACGGGGGTTCCCGCCTTTGCCAACCGAGTGGCGAAGACCGAGCGTAGCACGTGGAAGTCAACACAGCGGCCCGATGCATCAACGGGCTCAATCCCTGCCGCACGATAGTCCTCGGATATGACATCACACATCTTGGCAGGAATGGGGAACAGGCGTTCCATGGCGAATGCACCGGGAAGGGCTTCTCGTGTCCCTGCAAGACGCTGTGAGCGTTCATTGGCATAGTCTGCAAGAATGGGGGCCAGCGCGGCCGGTACTGGAATCACCGACCCCTGCCGGTTCTTTTCATCCCCTGCCCGCAGCAGCATATGCGGCGAATCACTTTCCAGCACAACATCACCTATCCGGATGGACCGCAGTTCATTCAAGCGCAGACCCGTCAATGCGGCGGTGCGATAGGCCAAGCTGCGCGTTCTTCCCAGCCAAGCGAGCCGGTCCTTGGTGGTTGGTTTCAGTTTGGCCCGTGCCTGTTTCTGCGCCTTGCCACGGCCCTTGTTGCCTCTCAGCGCTTCATTCATTGGGCGCGACTCTGCCGCCGCGAACAGTTGAACTAGTTCCTCGTCGGTCAGCACTCGCCGGATATGTTTCCGGTCTGAATGTGCGTCCCGCTTTGAAAGCTCATTGAAGGGGTTGGCCGCGATGCGCTTTTCCTTCTTAAGCCAATCTGCAAAGCCGCACCATGCGATTACAGCTTTATTGTGCGTGACTGGTCCCATGACGCTGTCCGGCTTGTCTTCTTTCTTCGGGGTGATGGCCTTTTTGTCTAGCCACGCCGACAGAGCGGAACCAGACAGATTGCGGAGTGTCTTCCAGCCAATTTCCTTGACACCCGCGTTCAGATACATTTCTGTGTTGTAGACGTGCGACTTGGATAGACCAAGAGCTTTCATGTGGGCAATGTAGTCGGCAATAGCGGTGGTCACGCTCGCGCCCATTTCATTGGCAAGACTCGATTCCTGCCCGGTGATGATACCACCCCGAATTTTCTCTTGCTCCTGCACCAGCGCCGCCATGCGCGAAGTTGCCGCGCTTTTGTCCCGGCAACCGGTCGCTATGTCTGCCTGTTCATCATTCGCCAGCCGAAGCCGCACAGACCACTTGCCGCTTTCCAGTTGGACTCGCAACGCATCCCCTTCGCCTGTCACCTTCGCCGTGTGCACCTTGCCCCGCCCCGTCCAGCGGGCGAATCGTTCACCGTTTCGGGTGAACAGTTCCGCGCCAACAGGAAGCGGACGGGAAATGCTTTGTTTGAATAAGTGT
>CAIJOU010000503.1 GCA_903822375.1 Candidatus Hydrogenedentota bacterium | reverse complement strand
TGCCGGCCTTTTCCATCAGCGCGTAGTCGATGGAGATGTTGGACAGCGCGGCAAAAACGGTGTCCAGACGTGCCGAATCATTGCTGCGCAGGGCTGCAGTCATGAGTTCCACGGCGGTGGCGTGGTCCGGACTGGCGAGTTTCAGTTCGGTTAAGAACGTGGACAGGGTCCAGAAGAACATGCCGCTGTTCCACAGGCAGCGGCCCGACTCGACAAACGCGGCCGCTGTTTTCGCGTCGGGCTTTTCGTGAAAGCGCAGCACGGGAAAGACACCGACACCTTCCGGGGATGTGAACGCGGGAGCGGTCCCCTCGGGCAGTTCAATGTAGCCGTAGCCCGTTTCGGGGCGGGTGGGGGTAATGCCGACAACGCCGAGTGCCGGCTGGCGTTCCACGGTTTCGAGCGCCGCGCGGACACAGTTACAGAAGGCGTCCGCATCGCCGATGCGGTGATCCGCCGTCAGCACGGTCATGGTAATCTGTTCGGCGGGCACATTGAAGCGGGCCATGACATGGGCCGCGGCGAAGGCGAGACACCCGGCGGTGTTGCGCTTGCACGGTTCTGCAAGCACGTTTTCGTCCGGCACGCTGCACGCCGCGGCGGCGGCGTCGCGAATCTGGGCTGAAGTGATTATAAAGACGCGCTCGGGCGGAATGACCGAGGCAACCCGCTCCACGCTTTCCTGCAGGAGTGTCTGTCCCGATTCGGTGAGCGGTAGAAGCTGTTTGGGCGTGCTCCGGCGCGACAGGGGCCAGAAGCGTTCTCCTGACCCGCCGGCCATGACGACAGCCACTCTGATGCGTTCCATCGCGTTGTCCCTTTTTGGCTGTTCAGCCCTTCTGTCCATAATAGGCACTCTGACCGTGCTTGCGCAGGAAATGTTTGTCGAGCAGGTAGGATTCCAACGGCGCGGCGGCCGGATTGATCATCAGCGTATGGAAGGCCATCCGAGCGAGTTCTTCCAGCACCACGGCATTCTCCACGGCCTGCATCAAACCGCGTCCCCAGGCAAAGGGGGCGTGGCCTGCGCAGAGCACTCCGGGAAAGGCCAAAGGATCGAGTCCGGCGAAACGCCGCACGATCACCTTGCCTATACTGTTCTCATAACCGTCGGCCACTTCTTCCGCGGTGAGCGCATCGGTTATGGGCACCTCGCCATGGAAGTAATCGGCATGGGTGGTGCCGAGGCATGGAACGGCTCTGCGCGCCTGGGCGAAGCAGGTGGCGAAATGTGAATGCGTGTGCACTACTGCGCCAAGAGCCGGAAATGACGCATACAGCACAAGGTGGGCGGGCAGATCTACGGAGGGCTTGAGGTCGCCCTCAACCACCGCGCCGTTTAGGTCGGTGATGACCATATGCTCCGGCAGCATGTCGTTATACGGGACACCGCTGGGTTTGATGACAATCCGTCCCGTATCCCGGTCAATGGCGCTTGCATTACCCCAAGTCTGCGTGACCAACCCCTCCTCGACCAGGGCCAGATTCATTGCGCAAACATCGGTCTTGAGCCATTCCAGCATGTTCTACACGCCTCCTTGGTCCATCGGCGGTTCATCGCGCCACGTCTTGTATTCTTCCATGAAACGGTGCAGCCGCGCCACAATCGGTTCGACGTGTTCCATGGTCATCAGTTCGGCGCGCAGTTGGGCGATGTGGGGCACGCCCTTCAGATACCCGGCATAGTTGCGGCGAAACGAGAATACTCCCGACGGCACGCCGCGGTATTCGGCGTGCATGGCCAGGTGGCGCAGACAGATTTCGACGCGCTCTTCAAGCGTCGGTTCAGCAAGCACTTCGCCCGCGTTCAGGTAATGCCGCATATGGCGGAAAACCCACGGGCGGGCGATGGCGCCCCGGCCGACCATGACACCGTCCGCCCCCATGTCGAGGCAGGTCTTGGCGTCCTGCGGGGTGACTATGTCGCCGTTGGCGATGAACGGGATGGTGCAGACGGCCCGGATCTTTTCAATCCACGACCAGTCCGCGCAGCCGGTGTATCCCTGGGCGCGGGTGCGCAGGTGGACCGTCAGGGCCGACACGCCCAGGTCCTGCACCATGCGGACCACGTCGAGGATGACGATGCTGTCTTTGTCCCAACCGAGCCGTGTCTTGACCGTGACAGGGAGGGTGGTGCCGCGCAGTACGGCGCGGATGACAGCTTCAAACTTCTTCAGGTCGCGCAGCAGCCCTGCCCCGTCGCCGCGGTTGGCGATCTTCTTGACCCAGCAGCCGCAGTTGACGTCAATAAAGTCCGCGCCCGCCTCTCCGGCCATGGTTGCCGCCCGCTCCATCGAGCCCTCGCCGCTGCCGTAAATCTGGACGCCGATGGGGCGTTCCGCCTCGTTTACATACAGTTTGCGGCATTCGCGTTCGACGTTCCGGGTGACGGCCTCGCAGTTGGCAAATTCGGTGTAGAGCAGATCCGCTCCCTCCTCCCTGCAGAGTCGGCGGAACGGCGGATCGGACACGTCCTCCATTGGCGCGAGGCAAAGGGGACGGTCGATGTCAATCTTTCCGATGCGCATCGGCTTGGGTCTCGGCGGCGGCTCTTTTCACGCATTCGCGCACGGTGCGGGTCATTTCCATGGAGCAGAACTTGGGTCCGCACATGGAGCAGTAACGGCCCTCGCCCGCACCTTCGGCGGCACCGAAACTGCGGGCACGCATCTCGGGCGCCCGCTCGGGGTCGAGTGCCAGCGCGAACTGATCATCCCAGCGGAACTCGAAGCGGGCCTTGCTCAGTGCGTTGTCACGCACCTGCGCGCCGGGCAGCCCTTTGGCAAGGTCGGCTGCGTGGGCGGCGAGTTTGTAGGCAATCACGCCCTCGCGAACGTCATCGCGGTCGGGCAGACCAATGTGCTCGCGGGGGGTGACGTAGCAAAGCATGGCCGCGCCGTACCAGCCGATCATGGCCGCGCCGATGGCCGAGGTGATGTGATCGTAGCCGGGCGCGATGTCCGTGGTAAGCGGGCCGAGCGTGTAGAAGGGCGCCTCGTCGCACCACTCCATCTGCTTGTCCACGTTTTCCTTAATCATATGCATGGGAATGTGGCCCGGGCCCTCATTGATAACCTGCACGCCCTTCTCCCAGGCGCGGCGGGTGAGGTCGCCCTGCACGTGCAGTTCGGCGAACTGGGCCGTGTCGTTGGCGTCGTGAATGGAGCCCGAACGCAGTCCGTCGCCGATGGACACGGCCACGTCGTAGGCGGCCAGTATCTCGCAAATCTCGTCCCAACGGGTGTAAAGGAAGTTCTCCTCGTTCCGTTCCAGGGACCAGCGCGCCATGATGGAGCCGCCCCGGCTGACGATGCCCGTGAGCCGGTCCGCTGTTTCGGGGATGGTGCGGCGCAGCACGCAGGCGTGGATGGTGAAATAGTCCACGCCCTGTTCGGCCTGCTCGATGAGCGTGTCGCGGTAGAGTTCCCAGGTCAGGTCCTCCACCCGGCCGTCCACCTTTTCGAGCGCCTGGTAGAGCGGCACGGTGCCGATGGGCACGGGGGAGTTGCGCAGGATCCATTCGCGCGTTTCGTGGATGTTCGCACCGGTGCTCAGGTCCATCACCGTGTCGGAACCCCAGCGAATGGCCCAGACCATTTTCTCGACTTCCTCGGCGATGGTGCTGCCGAGGGCGCTGTTGCCGATATTGGCGTTGATCTTGGTCAGGAAGTTGC
Source organism: Candidatus Hydrogenedentota bacterium (assembly GCA_903822375.1). Classification (GTDB taxonomy): domain Bacteria; phylum Hydrogenedentota; class Hydrogenedentia; order Hydrogenedentales; family CAITNO01; genus CAITNO01. The sequence goes on along the minus strand of CAIJOU010000503.1, from coordinate 101 downwards.
GGCCGATAATCATCGGCTCGATTTCGGGATGGTTGATGTTGGCCGGGAGAATTGCCCGTCCCCGGGCCACCTCATCGCGAACGAATTCAGGCGTGATATTG
>CAIJOU010000502.1 GCA_903822375.1 Candidatus Hydrogenedentota bacterium | reverse complement strand
CGACGCGCTCACCGGAAAGCTCAGTTTCTTCAAGGTACTCGTGGGGGCTATTGTGTTTGCGCGCAAACTCAAACCGCTCTTGGGCGACCAGCCCATGGTGGGCCTGCTTGTGCCGCCCACGGTCGGCGGCGTGCTGGCAAACGCCGCGGTGCAAATGCTGGGCAAGGTCCCGGTGAACCTCAACTACACCGCGCCCTCCGAAACCATCGCGGCCTGCGCCCGGCGCTGCGGCATCACGCACACCATCACATCCCGCAAATTCCTTGAACGCCTGCCGCTCGACGTGCCCGGCACGCCCGTGTACCTGGAAGATGTGCGCGGGACGGTGGGCGGCAAGGACCGCATCACCGGCATGCTGCTTGCGCTGCTGGCCCCACTTTTCGTCATCAACCGGCTGCTGGGGGCCCCGAAGGCCAAGGACGGTGACCTGGCAACCGTCATTTTCTCCAGCGGCAGCGAGGGCGAACCCAAGGGTGTCATGCTTTCGCACCGGAATATCATAACCATCATCGAATCGGCGCAGGAGATGTTTCCGCACACCAGCCAGTCGTGCGTGGTCGGGTTCCTGCCCCTGTTCCACTCCTTCGGTTTCGCCGTGTGCCTGTGGGTTCCCTTGGTTGTGGGTATCCGGGGGATATATCACCCCAACCCGCTTGAGCCCAAACTGATCGGAAACCTGATCCAGAAATACGGGGGTTCGATCATGATTTGCACCCCCACTTTCCTGCAAAGCTTTATCCGCCGCTGTGAACCGGAGCAGCTCCGGAGTCTGGACTTCGTCATCGGCGGCGCCGAGAAACTGCCCGAGCGCGTCCGGCTTGCCTTCAAGGATAAATTCGGCAGTGAGCCCGTCGAGGGCTACGGCACGACCGAATGCGCGCCCGGCGTTTCCATAAACGTGCCCGACTGCGAATCACCGGGCTTCTTTGTTCGAGGGCTCAAGCATGGGACAATCGGGCGCCCCATGACGGGCCAGACCGTGCGCGTGGTTGACCCGGACAGCGGGGCGGAACTGCCCACCGGCGAGGCCGGACTGCTTCTGGTCAAGGGTCCGAACATCATGATGGGCTACTTGGACGACCCGAAGAAGACCGCCTCCGTGATCAAGGACGGCTGGTACTCCACCGGCGACATCGCCGCGCTCGATGAGGACGGTTTCATCACGATCACCGATCGGCTGGCCCGGTTCAGCAAGATTGCCGGCGAGATGGTTCCGCACACGAAGATCGAGGAGGTCCTTCACGACCTGCTGCGGCTTACAGAGCAGGCCCTGGTGGTTGCGAGCGTTCCGGACGCGGCGAAGGGAGAGCGGCTCGTCGTGCTGCACACGCTTTCTGACGAACAGTTGGAAGAGCTGCTCGTCAAAATAAACGAGTCCGACCTGCCCAACCTGTGGAGACCGCGGGCCACCGCTTTCTACCGCATTGACGCCATTCCCGTGCTGGGCACCGGGAAACTGGACCTCAAACAGGCGAAGAAGATGGCGCTGGCGCTGGACGTTGGCGAGTGAATGAAGGGCGAAGGACAAGGAACGAAGGACGAAAAGAAGATGGCAGACAGGAATGTCTGCCCCACTCTGTACAGAATCACCGCGGCTTGCTGCGATTTTGGGGCACAGTGGTGCGGAAGAAGCAGTGTGAAAACCATTGAGCGTTGTGACTGTTTTAAGGCGTAACAGATGAAACCACGGCTGCGAAGGGGCTGGCTTGTGCGCGCGCTGCGCGCGCTGATCGCCACAACTCTTGGAGGGGCCATGATGGGCCTGTTCGTCTGGAACCATATTGCCGACCGAAAAGTCGCCGAACATGACGCTGCCGTGGCGCGCGACGCGCAGACCGGAATCATGCGCGAGGCCGAGCCCGGCGATTTTGGCCCTGAAGACGCCCGCGGCGCCGTGCTTTTCATCCACGGTTTTGGCGGCAACGGGAACCACTTTGAGCAGTTGCCCCGGCGCGTCGCGGAGGCGGGATGGCACGCGCGGGTGCTTCTGCTGCCGGGACACGGAACCGTCCCCACCGATTTCGAGCGGACCTCGGCGGACCAAATGCTCAATGCGGTCCTGGACGAAACACGGCAACTGCTTCAGAAACATGAGAAAGTGGTCGTGCTCGGACACTCCATGGGCGGCGCCCTTGCCACACTCGCCGCCGCGCGGGAACCCCGGGTCGCCGGGCTCATCCTCGGCGCGCCGTACTACGCCATCACTCCGCGCTGGTATTACGGTCTCGCGCCTGAAACCTGGATGCGCGTTGGGCCCTCGCTGATGCGCTGGGTGTACTCAAACCCCAACCACCAGCCGGTATTCCGCCGCGAAGTGAGCCGCGACATCGTTTCCTATGCATGGTTCCCGACCAAGGCTGCGGTTACCGCCATGGGCATCGCCGCACAGGCCGCCGACAGCGCAACCCTTGCGAAAATAAACCAGCCCGTGCTCCTCCTGCACGGGCGCAGGGACGAGGTCACCTCGCCCGATGCCGCCTGCCGTGCCGTGGACAAAATGTCGTCCGCCACAAAACGGACCGTACTTCTGGACAACTCAAATCACATCCTTTTCTGGGACCATGAACGTGAGGACATCGCACGTGAGGTGCTCGCCTTCCTCAAGGAACGCCTGTAGCCGCCCCGCCAAACCTGGGAGTTCGCGGACCGGACCCATTCCCTGTGCTTGAGGGAATGACTGCACAAATGCGACAATCAGACGCGTATGGAATCCTCCACAAATAATCCCGCTCGGATTGCGGAGCGCGCGCTTTTCTACGGATGGGTGCCCCTGTTCGTGCTGGCGCTCTGGCCCTACACAGTTAATCCCTGTGAGCCGCCAAAACTGCTTTTCGCGGCCGTGCTGGTGCTCGGCTGTTCCGTGCTGGCTTTCTTCGGTCCATCGGCGCGCCGTGGGGCGGGTTTGGGCTTGCTGCTGGCGCTCTGGCTGGGCTGGCAAACCCTTTGCGGACTCGGTTCGGAGCTACCCGAGAACAGTCTGTGGTCGCTCACGGCGCCTACAGCGTGGGTGCTGACCGCGCTGGCGGCACGCAGGGCCTTTGCGGACCCGGACCGCGCATGGCGGCTTGCGGCGGTGGTGGTGGCCGCATTGGCCGCCGCCAGCCTGTACGGTTTTGCGCAACTTGCCGGTTTGGACCCCTTCCCCTGGTCCTCCACGGCCACGACCGAATACCGGGGCCTGCCCTCCACCTTCGGCCATCCGAATTTCGCGGGGCACGCGCTGGTGCCGGGCATTATTCTCGCCCTGGCGCTGGCGACGCGTCCGCGCCTGCGCCTTCCCGCGCTGGCCGCCGCGCTGGTCATGGCGACCCACCTGTGGTTCACGGGCATGCGCGGTGGTCCCGTTGCGCTGGCCGCGGCGATGGTGCTGTTCGGCGCATGGCTCGCGGCCGGTTGGCTGCGCGGCGCAGGTCCGGGCCGTGTGCCGCTGGCACTACTCCTGACTGTCCTGGTGGGATTGGCGGCAACGGGCACCGCCCTTTCGGCGTACCGGGCCACTCACAACACGTGGCTTCCCGTTTCCGACAGTTCGCTGGTGTTGCGTTACAACAGCGCCCAAGGCGCGGCGCGCATGGTCTTGGACCGACCCGTCATGGGCGTGGGGCCAGGCAATTACGAACCCCTGAACGCGGCATGGTGGACCCCCTTCGAGCAGCGCTGGTACGCCTTGCGCGGGCTCAGGAATGACCATGTGCACTGCGAGTTCCTTGAAGCCGGCGCTGAAGGGGGGCTTCCGGGCCTGTTTCTGCATTTTCTACTCTTTTCATGGGCATTGCTGGCCGGTTTGCACCTGGCAGGATGCGGAACAACGCCAGCCTTGAGACAGCTTGGGCTGGCGGTGGCGTTGTGCGCTTTCGCCATGGGCATAGACGGCCTCTTCGGGTTCAACCTGCACGTGCCCGTGTCGTCGGGACTCTTCTTTGTCCTACTTGGCATGCTTGACGGCGTAATTGGAGGACTTCTCCCCTCCCACCCCGTCCGTCGTCCGATTCCAGCCTTCGCAGGCATGGCATTGGGCATGGTGCTGGCGGTTGCGGTACTGGCCGGCGCCATCGGACATTTCCGCGCGGACAGGGCTGCCCTGCGCGACCAAAGCATGCTCGGACAGTGGAGTTCTTCCCCCACCGGCGGTGCAGAACGGTATTCGATGCAAAACGCCCTGCTGCAGCAGCTTCTGCTGGACTGTCGTGAATTCCCGGCGGACCGGCGCCTCGCTGAGTTCCGGGGGCGCGTTTGCCTGGGTGCCGGCCATTTTGGCGCGGCCGCAGACGCCTTCTCGGATGCACTCGCCAAGTATCCAGCCAACCCGGACACCCTCGCGGACCTTGCCAAGGCGCTGCACGGGCAGGCCGCCGGACGAGCCGGGATGGGCGATTGGCCCGGCGCGGCATTTCTGCTGCAGCGCGCGGAAAGCGCCGCGGAACGGGGCCGCGAACTCTGCCCACCCCTTGCCGCGCCGCATGACGCGCTGTGGCGTATTGCCGACCTGCGCGCTGAAATGGCGCGGGACCTGGGAAATGACGACAAGCCCCAGGACCAACGCGTCCTCGACGAGGCCCATGCGGCACTTCAGGCGGGTGTCACCGACGTCGTTCCCGTTTATCGCGCGCTGGCGCGCATTGCTTTGCGCGGGGAACGCCGTGACGAGGCGGCTGAATTGATCGGCCACGCGCTCGACCGCGCGCCGGACGCTCCTGAGACATGGCGGCTGGTCGAAGCCCTGAGTGCGTCCGCTCAGGACGGCTCCCTGTTGCTCGACGCTGTTTCCCGCGCCTATGCAACGCTAAAACGGGACCATGCAGAGGCTCCGGCCTTTCTTCG
>CAIJOU010000501.1 GCA_903822375.1 Candidatus Hydrogenedentota bacterium | reverse complement strand
CCGATTCTGCAACGCCTGCGGAGCGGGCGACTGCGCGGTGGCGGGATTTCTGGCGGCATTGTTGAATGGCACGGACGTTATCACGGCCGGGCGCTATGCCATGCTGGCCGGGCGAGATAACCTCTACGGCCCGGACGCTTTGTCCGGCTTGCAGGAATGGGCGCAGATGTCCAGTTTGGTCAAGGGATTGGAAAACACACCATGAAGAAAATCACTGCTGGATTTGTCGGGTTTGGCGAAGTCAATACCCCGCGTGAGTTTATCGACAATCGCTGTGCTGCGGCCGTCCGATTATTGGAGGCGCAGGGCCTTGAACTTGTGGTGACCGCGCCGGTCAGCGACGATCCCGCGGGTGCGCAAGCGGCACGGGCCGTCCGGGAATTGCAAGCCGATGGCGAATTCGATTTGCTGATTGTCTGTGTTGCCGGCTGGATTCCATCCTGGGCTGTGCTGTCTGTAATCGAGCCGTTCAAGCACAAGCCGATTGTGCTCTGGGGCCTGACCGGCTGGCAGGACGGCGAGCGCTTTGTGACCACCGCCGACCAGGCCGGGACAACGGCGTTACGCAAGCCGCTGGCCGACATGGGCTACACCTTCAAGTATGTGGTTACCTATCGCGGGCAGGCACCGCAACTCGAGGCGATCCTGAGTTATGCCCACGCCGCCCGCGCCGTGGCGCAACTCAAGACCGCCCGAATCGGGATGGCAGGCTATCGCGACATGCGCCTCTACGGCACCTTGTACGATGGGGTTTCTCTCAAGGCGCAAATCGGCCCCGAAATCGAGCATTTTGAACTGCTGGAACTGGTGCAACTGATCGGGAAAGTCGACCGGCACGAAGTCGCCCGGCTGGCGCAGAAAGTCCGGCAGCACTGGACGTTCGTCAAGGAACCGAAATCCGGGACTGTCGAGAAATCGGTGGAGCTCTACTTGGCGATCAGCGGGAAAATCAAAGAGCGGGGCTATCAGGGATTTTCGTTCAATGATGTCGACGGCATCAAAAAGTTGCTCGGCTTCGCCCCCGCCGGGGCCATGACACTGTTGCACGATGAAATGGCAATTTCCTCAGTGCCGGAAAACGACAGTCTGGGCGCGGTCACCCAGTTGATCGTCCGTGCGCTAACGGGGCAGGTTGCCGCCTATCTGGAGTTCTATGAATTTCTGGAAAACGGCGCGTTGATGGGGGTTCCCGATTATGTTCCGGCCGAGATTGTGGCGGGGCCGGTCACAGTCATGCCGAATGCCTTTGGCAATTTTGGCGAAGGGCTGTTGAACGTTTCCAAACTGAAAACCGGGTTGGTGACGCTGGCCCGGCTGGGCTATGCCAACGGCCGGTATTGCCTGCACATGACCACGGCGCAAGCCCGCGCCCCGCGCCAGTGGGAAGAGGCCGGCTGGGCGCCGCCAGCCCCGCAATTGCCGAGCTTGGAGTTGATCTTCGACTATCCGGTTGAGGAGTTTGTCCAGAAAGTCATGTGCCAGCACTACATCATCTCCTACGGTGATAATCGGGCCCTGCTGAAAGACCTTTGCGCAATCCTCAACATCACCGTACTATGAGCCGGCTGCAACGTCCGACGACTGGGCATTAGTCGCGGGAACCCGGCAGACTTTGAACGAACTTTAGAAAAACTAACAGGAGACAATAGACATGAAAGCCAAATTAGCAATTAACGGCGGCAAACCAACCATCCCGGTCGGCACAATCAAAAAATGGCCACCCATCGACGACAGCGACCGAAAGATGGTGCTAGATTCACTCAATGGCGCCAACCACGCGTTCGGCCCGAACTGCACGGAGTTCGAGACGGAGTTTGCAGCGTGGAACGGCAACAAGTTCGCCATCACCACAAACTCCGGCACCGCCGCGTTGCACATGGCCATTGTGGCCTGCGGATGCGGCACGGCAGACGAAGTCATTGTGACCTCATACTCGTGGTCGTCATCGGCGACCTGCATTCTGCACCACAGTTGCATCCCGGTGTTTGTGGACATCGACTTCGACACAATCAACATCGATGTTTCGAAAATCGAGCGTGCTATTACGCCGAAAACCAAAGCGATTATTGTGGTCCACCTGCACGGCTTGCCGGTGGCGATGGATAAAGTCATGGCGATTGCCAAGAAACACAAAATCAAGGTCATCGAAGACGCCTGCCAAGCGCACGGTGCGAAATATCAGGGCAAGAAAGTCGGGACCTTGGGCGATTGCGCCGCATTCAGTTTCAACCAGAACAAATGCCTTTGTTCCGGCGAAGGCGGGATGTTCGTCACTGACAACGAAGAGATGCTGGCCAAGGCCCGGCAACTCTG
>CAIJOU010000500.1 GCA_903822375.1 Candidatus Hydrogenedentota bacterium | reverse complement strand
TTCTTTGAGACCTCTGCTGTTTTGTCAGTTGAGCAATCATCCATCACTAAAACTTTTACTTCACTTATTCCCTTGATTTTCCTCGGGATGTTTTTGATCACACTAGGAATAGAACTTGCCTCATTGTAGGCTGGGATCAACACCAACGAACGCGAACCACTCACATTATCCATTTTCTGTTTTCCTTTGAAGAGGATCCACTCCGCAGAAAAAGAGCGCGCGGATCAAACTCCATTTTCTTTTCAAAAGACCTCCGTCTAAAAAGCTCTGCGCCACATCGAACACCATATGCAAAAGGCACCCGGCCGAAATCCAGAATACCGTGCCGTGTGTCAAAAGCACGCCTGCTATATAAACGGCTATCGCCTCGATTGTATGAAGGACACACAAACAATAGTAGTGGTCCGCTTCTTTCGCATCAAAGAACTTCATCGCACGATTAAGGGACCCGTCTTTGAATTCTGCGGCGTACCATAAATAATGGTCCGCATCGATCAGAACGCTTCCAGCCAGCAAGGAAAGACCTGCTTGCGGCGACACGTACCAGCTCACGACCGCCGCCGCCACCGTCCCCACAAGAATATGCTGTTTGACGAACATGGATGTCCTTATCTCTTCACCTGAACGTCGGAAAGATCCCGAGAATAACCCCGGACAAACCCGCGCACGAGGCCCGACGCATAACAAAAATGGGTTCCGAGCAGAATGAAACCCACGCGCAGACCCAAAGCGGCGTGTTTCTTCATGGCTAAAAAGATCCCCGAAAGCAGAATAAGAGGAAGGTACATCCACACGAGAAATAAAGGCGGCCAAAAAATACCCAGAAGACTCGCGACAAATAAGAGGGGCAGGAAAAGAACCGCTGCCGCGTGCGCCGGCGAGAACAGTGTCCGGTGCTTCCGCATAACCCTGCCGCGACCCGCCCCGTAACAGTACATGTTGGCACACCACGAAGAGAAGGTCCGTCTCGCCTCATGCTCCACCAGAACCCCTGGGACAAAATACAACCCGTACCCTTTTTGGTTGAGACGATAATTGATGTCGGTATCTTCGCACATATTTTCCAGTCGCTCATCGAACCCTCCGATCCATTGGAGGACCGAGCGGACATAAAGAGCGTTCAGACACGCGATGCTTGGCACCCGACGCCGGGCATGAAAGATCTTGCCCTGAACGGACCCGAGACTTCCGAGGAACGAATCCAGCGCAATCCCCAAGGCGGTCTGAAATGAACTTTTCCCTGGAGGCGCCACGTTCCCGCCGCCCACACCGCCAAGAGAAGCGTCTTCTTGGTGGATGGCCGCAAACGACTCCGAAAGCGTCTTCAGCCAGTGAGGCGGCACAATGCAATCGGAGTCCGTAAAGGCTATAAACGGATATATTGCCTCACGAATGGCCACGTTCCGGTTTGAAGCAATGGTCCGCTTCGGATTTTCGACAAGACGCACATTCGCCCCGAACTCGCGAGCGATCTTCGCCGTGTCGTCCGTGGAACACCCGTCGATCACAAGAACCTCCGTCTTGCCACCGTGTGGCGCAAGATCCATGATCGACTTCAAGCAGGCGCGAATGTTCTCCGCGGCGTTATAGGTCACGATACAAACCGATATGTTCATAAATTGTTTTTTCTCCCGTTACGCGGGCAGAACCTTACGCTTCAAAACTTTGCTGACCTGAC
>CAIJOU010000499.1 GCA_903822375.1 Candidatus Hydrogenedentota bacterium | reverse complement strand
TCTGGGGACAAGGACAACATCTACGCGGTTGCGTTCTCGGCGGATGGCAAAAAGATCTTCGCCAGTGTACCGTCCGGCGCTGTGAAAGTGTGGGAATCCGACTTCTGGCCACTGCTTCATATCATCCCGCATACAGGCTGTCCCTCATCCGTTGCATTTTCGCCAGACAGCACGAAGATCCTAGGAGGAGAAAACCTGACGCACAGCAGCCAGCTAACCCAAGATGGCTGGAAGGACACGACTGACTACAATGTTCCCGCCGCCAGGCTTTGGGATGTGGCCACTGGCGAGAAAGCGGTGTTTTTCGGTCACACGGGCGGCGTTCCGTCCGTGGCGTTCTCGCCTGATGGCACGAAAGTGCTGACGGGGTCGGAAGATAAGACCGCGAAGCTCTGGGAGGCCGTCACCGGCAAGGAGAAGCACTCCTTCACCGGCCACATGGAGCCTGTCACTTGTGTTGCCTTCTCGCCGGACGGGACGAAGGTGCTTACAGGCTCGCGGGACAAGACAGCCAAACTGTGGGACGCGACGACCGGCGTGGAGATCCGCACATTTGCCGGACACAAGGATTTTGTTCAATCCGTGGCGTTCTCGCCCGACGGGTCAAAGGTGCTTGTGGGCGCGGGGAACTGGAGTGCCAAACTCTGGGACGCGGCCACCGGTGCGGCAATCGGCGCATCGCTGGTAGGCGATGCCGACGCCACGGTGACGGCGTTCTCGCCGGACGGCACGAGGGTGCTTACGGGCGGCAGTCTGCCGCGCACAAAGAGATTGACCTGGAAGGGATGGGTGGACAACAGCGACAGCACGGTGGCAACGGCCAGGCTGTGGGACGCGGCCACCGGCGAGGCCATCCGCACCTTTACCGGTCCCACGGGCGGGGTTTCGTCCGTCGCGTTCTCGTCGGACGGCACGAGGGTAGTCACAGCAGCCCGCTCGGTGCGCACGAATGCCCGTACGGCGGACGGGTGGGTGGACACCGACGACAACACCGCCAGGCTTTGGGACGTCGCCACCGGCGCAGAGGTCCGAGTTCTCACCGGTCATACGGCGGAAGTCACCTCGGTGGCCTTCTCGCCGGATGGCACCAGGGTGCTCACGGGCTCGAAAGACGGCACCGCCCGACTTTGGGATGCAACTACGGGCGCAAAGGTCTATATCTATAGCGCTTCGGCCGCTGGGCCGGACGAGCGTCCGGAGTGGGTCCCGTTCGTGTCGTTCTCACCGGACGGCATGAAGGTGCTCACGGTGACCGAACATGGGACCGTGAGGTTGTGGGATGCCCACCCCACGGAAGCGCGCGTCTGCAAGAAGGACGGAGCTGCAGTTGGGAAGCCCGGGGAACATGGAGGCGCGGAACGGGGCGCAGCCTCCCTGCCCGGCAACGCACTTGAAAGTCCAGCAAGCACCAAAGCAGCGAAGAAGTGACAGGAGGGTGCAGGGCTTCCAAGTAATGGTGCTTTCGTGCCCCCAATCTTACCTCTGTTTGATAAAACCACTAAGAATTGCGCTGCGTGACATCTGAGGCTACAGTGTGTGCGCAACCAACCGAACTGAGATTTTCAACTTCCCTACTTTCTGCCGCAGCCGCGTGAAAACGCCCGACTTCCGGCTACGCTCAAGCGCCGGCGACGCAGCGAGCGCCGTAGTAGCCCAGTCCCCCGTGCAGCACTGTTTCGAACGTGATGCCGTGGGAAGTGTGGAACCGGTCGCACAACTCCGACGCGAGGTGCCACGCCAGGCCCCACCCCTGGTTGTAGCGCTTACGGTGTGCCTCGTACATCGCCGCCAAGTCCCCCGACAGGGGAACCAGCTTCTTTCCTGCCTTGCTCGCCATGGGGGCGCCTCCTTCGCTTTGTTTCCAGATTTTATTGTGGCATGTGACTGCACATCTTTTGGAGTTTGGGGCGCCCGTCCCCATTCTGTTGGGCGTCTTGCATTTTCTGCCGCATGCCAACGGCGAGGCATGTGTGACGCTCGTGGTGTCTGCCAGTGGTACGAT
>CAIJOU010000498.1 GCA_903822375.1 Candidatus Hydrogenedentota bacterium | reverse complement strand
GCCGAACTGAAGCAGGTCAACGCCGAGGACGTGACGGACAGCATCGAGGCGCTCATTACAGAGCGCGGAACGGTCCAGGTAGACCCGCGCACAAACACGCTGATCGTGACCGACCTGCCGACCCGTCTTGAGCGCATAGCCGAAAGCATCAAGACCCTTGACCGTGAACTCGAAACGCGCACATGGACCATCAAGTACGCCGACCTCGACTTCATTGCGGACGAGATTGAGACGCTTATACCGTCCGAGATGGGTACCATCGTGGTCAATGATCAGGTCAATCAGGTGACTGTCACGGGCGTGAAATCACGCCTGGACAGCATTGACAAGCTCATTAACACCTGGGACATCAAACGCAGGCAGGTGCATATCGAGTCGTTCATTGTGGAAGTTTCGAACGATGTTGAACGCGCTTTCAGCATCAACTGGTCTGCCTTCGGCTCGATGGGCGGGCAGCCCTTTGGCATTCAAAGCGGGAAGGGCGGCGTTGGAAGCAGCAGCTCGACAAGCACCTCAAGCAGCAGCACCAGCACAAGCACCGGCACAACCGTTACCACCTCAGGCACCGGTCCGCTTCCCGGAAGCTCCGGTCCCGGTTCCGGCGAAGCCATGCAGGTGGGGCAGTTGCCCTATGCCGTGCCGCTGTACGGAGCGCTGGCGCTGGATGCCGCGGGCAAGATTGTCCGGCCCCAGCTCTTCGGCATAAACGGCAAGCCGCTGATTGACCGCTACGCCGGAAACAAACTGTCGGCCACCCTGGACTACCTGGACAAGCAGCAGAAGGTCAGTATTCTGTCCTCGCCGCGCGTCACCGTGCAGGACGGCGAGGAGGCCATGTTCCAGAATGCGTCGCGTGTGCCCTACGTGTCCGCATCCACCTACAACGGCGGATACTACGGTGGCAGCACCATCAATGCGTACAGCAACATGAACAACACAAACCGCGTCGAGTTTATCGACGTGGGAACGATCCTGACCGTGCTGCCGCGCATAGCCGATGACGACACCATTCTGATGGACATCAGCGCCGAGGACAGCACCTATGTTGACAAGACGATAACGGTGAGCGGCCAGGAGTCGACGGTCCCCGAGAAGACGGTTCGCCGCGCGGACACGCAGGTGCGCGTCAACACAGGTGACACGGTCGTTCTGGGCGGTCTGCGCAAGGACCGCAGCAGCAAGACATTGACCAAGACGCCCTTCCTCGGCGATCTTCCGGTCGTGGGCTGGCTCTTCCGCAGTCCCGACAAGGTGACCAACAATGCGTCACTGCTCATATTCATCACCCCGACAATTGTGGACGAGTCCACTTCGATGGAGGCGGTGGATTTGATGAATGTGGACGAAGAGATGGGCAAGGATGTCCACCACCTCAAGAAGGACATTTGGGGTCGCATTAAGGACAATGCCACCAAGGGCAGGAAGGAAATAGGGGTCTCCATCGGCGCGACCGGACGAATCCATTCCGGCGGCAAGCTCGTCACGCTGGAGGAATTGGGCAAGACGTTGCAGAAGGTCGAGGCCCCCTCGACCGTTTCTATTGTAATTCGAAAGCATCCGACGGCCCCGTTGGAGATTGTGAACGGTGTTGTCGAGGCGGCGATGGAGGCGGGTATCCGCGTTGAATATGAGAATGACGGGTCGCCGCCAATTGTCCCCTCAACCTCCTCCGTGGAAGAGCAGGCGGAGAAGGCGGCGCTGGCCGCGAAAGCGCCGGCGGTGGTTGTCGGCACAGAAGCCAAGACGGATGCGGCCGAGGCCGCCGCCGCGAAGCCCGAGGACGCAAAAGCGCCTGCGGCACCGGCGGAAACCGCCCCTGAGACCAAAGCCCCGTAGCATCGACAAAAGACAAGGCCCGGCAAACAACCGTTTGCCGGGCCTTGTTTGTTTATCGGACGCCCCTTGCCGCGCCGCAACGGCGGGCGAAGTCTGCGAAAAAAGAGCCATCCCGGTTCGCCGTTCGGGAACCGGGATGGCTTGAATGTTCTTTGGCTAACAGACTTAGGCTGTCGCAGCCTTCAGGTTGCGAACGCCACGCGGCGCTTTAACGAACTTGCCCGCTTTGATGTACCGGGCGCAAACCTTGACGCGGTGCACGCAGCCGTTTTCATCCATGACGCGGATGGTCTGAAGATTCGGCTTCCAGCGGCGCTTGGTGATGCCCGTCACGTTTTGACCGATACCGCCTTCGCGCTTGGCCTTGCCTCGGCGAACCACGGTATTGCCGGTGGAGGGGCGTTTTCCGCTATACTGACAAACTCTGGACATGGCTTGCTCCTGAAACGATTCATTGGGTTCATGCTTTAAGACGTGATATAATACGTCTCAAGCGCGGGAACTATAGCATATGACCAGGCATTAATCAAGTCTGGCACCCGCCAAGGACACCCGGTTTCCCCTCCCAAGTTGAAAGGTACCTACCCTTGCGTTTGCGTTTTGCGGCTCTAATGGCGGTTGCGGTCAGCATCGTCGCGGTGGGATGCGCCAGTCTGGGCGACAGGCTGGAACGGCAGCCGTTGCCGGTCGGCGCGCCCGACGTGGCCGGCATATTGGAAAGCCTTGCGCAAAACGAGCAGGGACTGAAGGGGTTCAGGGCCGCCGGGACCGTGATTTTGCAGTCTCCCGAACTGGAATCGACCCAGATTTCCCGCGAAAGCACCATTATTTACCGGCAACCGCTCGACCTCCATGTCATAGGGCGCAAGTACGGAACACGCTTTGTTGAACTGACCTGTACCGGTCCCGCCTTTCTCATCCAGTTTCCCACCGAACGCCAGTTCTATTACAGGCCGCTTGGGGAACGGTTTGAAACCGTCGCTTCCGCGGACATGGCCAAGGAAATGTTCCAGCCCGAATCTTGGCGCGACCTCTCCCCGAAGCTGGTGCGCATGCTCACCTACGACGCCGCCACCCAGACCGCCTCCATGCTAATCCTTGACAAACACAGGGGCAACTGGCCGCGGCGGAAGCTTGTGCTCCAGGGAACCCCGTGGGTGGTGTTGGAGAACCGCCTGCTGGACGAATCGGGGCGTGAGATAGCGGTGACAACAAAGAGCGACTACTACGAACGCGACGGTGTTCGTTTTCCGAAAAAGGTCGAATCTGTGTTTCCCGGAGAACATGCGCAAATGAGTTTCACCATGCGCAAGATTGACCTGAATCCGGAGATGGACGGCAAGATTTTTGACGTGGTGGCTACCGTGGGGGAATTGCGCAGGAGGGGCTTTGAGCAGGTGGAGACGCTGCGGGGGCAGGGGCCGCAAAGCGGCATAGAGGACCGGGGCGACGGTGGCTACGTGGATAAGTTTGATGAAAAAGACAAAGGAACGGAGAAAACGCAATGAACGGACGTCGGCTCTGCCTTATGGGCCTGATGCCCGAACAAATCGCCGCGGACCTTGCCCTGAAGCCCTATCAGGGGCGGCAGATCTTCCAGTGGATCCACCGGAAGGGCGTCTTTGATTTTGAGTCCATGACAAACCTCGCGAAACCGCTGCGGGAGCGTCTGAAAGAGCAGTGCGTGGTGCAGGATATGCGCATCATCCGCACGCAGACGTCGGAAGCGTTGGGGGCGATGAAGGTGCTCTTTGAACTCCACGACGGGGAACGCATCGAGTCTGTGCTGCTGCGCGATGGGGGCCGTGTGACCCTGTGCCTCTCCTCCCAGGCGGGATGCCCCCTGAATTGCGCCTTCTGCGCGACCGGGCTGGGCGGTTTCCGGCGCAATCTTGACCCCGGCGAGATTGTCGGCCAGGCGCTGCTGCTGCTGTCCGCGGGAGAAGTGCCGCGGGAGGTCAGCCCCAATGTTGTGTACATGGGCATGGGCGAGCCCTTCCTCAACTATGACGCCGTGGTTGCGAGCATTCATCTTCTGATGCATCCGGAAGGGCTGTGTGTGGGAGCGCGGCGCATCACGGTGTCGACGGTGGGTGTGGTTGATGGAATTGCCCGTTTCGCCAATGAGGATTGGCAGGTGCGGCTGAGCATCTCGCTGCATGCCGCCAACGACGAGTTGCGCTCGCGGCTCGTCCCCCATAATCGCGCAAACGGACTGGCCCAATTGCGCAACGCACTGCGGGACTACGGCGCCAAGACGGGCAGGCAGATTACCTTTGAGTGGACCCTGCTGGACGGCGTGAACGATACTGCGGGGGACCTGCGCGAAATGCTGGTCTTTCTCAAGGGGCTCAAGGCCTTCGTCAACCTCATACCCTGGAATCCCGTGCCCGAACTGTCGTTTCGGGCATCCTCAAGGGCCAACTGTATCGCCTTTCAGCAGGGGTTGGAGCAGGCCGGCATAAAGACGACCCTGCGCCGCGAAAATGGGGGAGACATTGCGGCCGCCTGCGGCCAACTGCGCGCCCTCCAAGAAGAAGATCTCAAATCTGAGATCTGAGATCTGAGATCTGAGATCGCATATCTCCCCTTCTCCCTCACCCTTGCTCCCCAAACAGCTCCTCCCAAAGTGCTCCCCGTCACCCATCCTCTCAAACGACCACGCCAACCTCGGCCTCAATGTCCTCCTGAAGACGGTTGAGCCCCTGTTCAACGGCAAGGCGCGTTCGTTCCACATCCTCTTCGCTGCTGGAAGGCGGGGGGGGGATGGGCTCGCCAAAGGCGCAGATGATTCGGCTGAAGGGGTAGGGAATGGGGAGATGGTCCCAGGAGCGGAGCCGCTTGGCGCGCAGTGGGACAATGGCCAGGGGAACAACGGGCAACTGTGTCCTCGCCGCCAGAATGCCGATGCCGGGCTTGGCGATGCGCCGCGGACCGCGAGGGCCGTCGAGCGTGAATCCGACCCATTCCACCTGTCGCGCGGCCAGCTGCAGCTGGTGCAACCCCTCGGCGCCCCCCTTGGAGGATGAGCCGCGAACGGCTTCAATTTCAAAGTGCCGGAGAACATGTGCAGCCACTTCCCCATCGAAACTGTGGCTGGTCAGCGTGTGATAATTGCGGCCGCGGTTGGCCCAGCAGGCCGCGAGCATGCTCTCATGCCATATTGCCACGAGCGTGTGGCCATGACGCTCAAGGACCTGGTCAACCCGCTCACGGCCGCGGATTTCTAAGCGGCAGGTGGAGAGAAGCAGTCGCACGGCCCCCGAGAAGAGGGGGGGGACAACCAGCAGTTGGGCGCGCTGCGCCAAAGAGAATTTCAGATTGCTGTCGTATGTGATTCCCGGAAGTTTCACCGGTTCTCCAGGCCCCGGACAAGCTGGTATACGACGCGCGTCCGGGGGGTGGGCAGCGATGCCGCCTGGGCACGCTTGAGAATCTCACCGCTGATGGCGCGAATTTCGGTCTTCTTGCGGTTGCGCACATCCTGAAGCATGGAAGAAATGTTGTCCTTCGTCTGGCGGCAGAGCTGTTCGGCCGCCTCCACAAGGCTCTGCTGAAAGCGGTACCCCTCCGTGGCCGCCACCTTGGTGGCTTCGAGCACAAGGTCGCGCAGCAAATGGCGCACGTCGCCCGTCTCAAGCAGACGGCCGTTGGGCACGTCAAGGAGAGCCGTCAGCGGGTTGATGCCCGCGTTGATGGCGGCCTTTTCCCAGATGACCTGGCCGGGAGTGTCGGTGAGCATGACTTCGAAACCGGCATCGCGGAAGACCTTGTAGGCCAGCTCGGTCGGACACGATGTCCATGCGCCAAAGACGCTGCGTCCCGGGGCCGTGTGCCGCACGCGGCCGGATTCAATCAGAGTCACCGCCTCGGACGACGCACCGGCAATGACCCTTGCGCTGCCAACCATCCCGCAAAGGGTTTCCACGTTGCCCAGCCCGTTCTGCAGGGTCAGGACCGGAACCTCCGCCGGAAGCCGCAGGGACGGGGTGCTGTATGATTTCGTAAGTACCAGCGCAAGGTCCGTCCCTTGGGGGATTTGCGTCGACACGGAAACGCGCTCGGTAAGGCTGCCGTCCGCATCCTCCACGGTGATGCCCGATTTCGACAACGCTTCAGCCCGCTGGGGCCTGTAGTCAACGAGGTAAGTTTTGTGCCCGGCGCGCGCAAATCGGGCGGCAAAGAGACACCCCATGGCGCCCGGTCCGATCACTGCTATTTTGCTCATGTCGGTTTCCAGTCCAATAATGTCAGATGGCCCGCACAAACGCGCCGGACATGCCCGACTTCTTGCGAAGCTCGGCGCAGGCGGCGGAGGCGGAATTCTTGTCCGCATACCCGGTAAGCACAACGCGGGAGATCTTTTCCTTCTCGGAGTTCTCGATCTTGGCGTTGAGTCCGTAGTCCTTCTTGATGTGTTTCTGGAGGCTTTGCGCCCGGGCTTGGCGCTGCGGACCGTCAAAGGAACCAAGTTGGACGGCAAAGGTGCCGGTCTTGGCGGTGGAAACGGTCTTGTCGGCGGGTGTGGCAGCGGTTGTCGAAGGGGCGGCGGCCGGCCCCTCTGCCGTGGCTTTGGCCGGTGGCGGTGCTGCGGGATTCGTGTGGGCGGGTTCTGCCGGGGGCGGATCAACGGCGACGATTTTTTCCTGTGCCGCCGGTGCTGCGGCGGCAACCTGAATGGGTTGCGCTTCAGGCGTCTTGGGCTTCTCAACAGGAACCGGTGTGGGAGCCGCACTCTCATGGTTGCTGGGAAGGGGGGGGAGGTCGGTAAGACGCTTTTTGGTGTTGGCGAGTAGCGGCGATGCTTTGGCTGCGGCGGCCGGCTGGCTGACAGGCGGCACGGGAATTACCTGGGTCGGTTGGGGAGGCGCGGCGGGCGCGGGCGCCGCCGCGGGGGGGGCGGCAGCGGGGGCCGCTTCTTCAACAGGCGCGGATGTAACGGCTGGCTGTGCCGGGGCAGGCGCGGCCGGTGCCGGACTCGCGGGTGCGGGTGCGGTCGTTGCGGGCGCCGCGGGTGCGGGTGTTGCGGGTGCGGGTGTTGCGGCAGTCTTTGGCGCGGTTGTTGAAGGTTGCGCGGACTGTGCCGGGGTTCCGGCACCGGCCTCCATGGCGGGGATGCTGTACGTTTGCGTGGGGCCGGTCTTTACCTGCGTCGTTTGGGCGGCCTGCTCTTTGGCCGGAGCCGAGCTGGGTTGCGCGGCGGGGCCGTCCGCCTTGCCCGTATCCGGGGGAGCGGGTTGCGCGGCAAGGTCGATTGGCCGATCGACATGCGCCACCAGACGGCCCGCGACAAAAGCCGCACCGAAGAGCACTATGGCCGCGCAAAGGAACAGCACGGCTTGGGCGGTGGTGAACTCGGCCACCACCACACTGCCTCGACCGTCCGTGGTCTGTTGTCTTCTGAACATAGGCATGATGAGGGTTATCCCACTTCGGAAAGAGGATTTTCAGGCTCGGGCGCATGCTCGGGCGGATCGGCGTCGGGCGGGGCGCTTTCCAGCGCGGCCGGGTCGGCGACCGGCTCATTCGGGTCGCTTTGGGGCGGCGCTGCGTCAGGGGTGACGCCTTCCTCAAGTTCGCGCAAGGAGCGCAGCAGTAGCGCACGCGCCGCGTCCAATTCGGCATAGGTGAAGTTCGGGTCGCGAACTTCGATAAACTGGTTGCCTATACGGTCCGTATAGAGGGTGGTGCGGACCTCGCCGTCCAGTTCGCCTGATTCCTTAATCTGGCGGAACACTTTTTGACGACGCAACAGTTGCGCGGCAAGAAACGCCTTGGCAAGCTCGAGACGGTCCTCGGAGGCGCAGGCGTCATAGAACAGGCGGCGTAGCGGGGAAAACACCTCGGGAGGCTGCTGGTCCGCAACTTTCGGGTCGAAGAAATGGGTCGTCCAGGCGGAGTACGCGGCGCGGCTGATTTGGGCGGTCCAGCAGCTGTCGCAATAGTCCGCGCGGACGAGTTGGTCCTGTTCGCCAAAGGCCACCGCGGAATGAATGCTTTGGCCGTGCGTGAACTCCATCGCACAGCGCCCGCAGGACCGCGCGCTCTTTCGGATGCTGAATTCCATGTGTTCTTCTCACCGCCTTGGTGCCCCCGAGAGGGGGCACAATCACAACCCTTCCATACAAGGGCAGATTATACTTTAGGCCAATATCTGGTGGCAAGGGAAAAAGTGCCGCAACATATCGCGCTAATTGCCCGGTTTCTTGGGCGGAGTCTTCTTGGACTCCTGCGGTTGGCGCGAGGCGCCCAAAATGCCGCCGCCGGTCTTGAAAATGCTCATGAGCAACTGACGGGGCAGGTCCATGATGCGCACCGTCTGGCTGGTCATTTCCGCCGCGCCGCTCACTAGCGTTACACCCATGTTGGGCATTCCGGCCAGTTGGCTGGTGGGTTTGGATGACGGCCCCGTAATGTGGAAGCCGAGGTCCACGTTGCGCTTGGTAAGGCGCAGGCCTTCCAGGTTAAAACTGTCCCTGAGCAGGGGAATCTGCTCGGCCGTGTCGGGATTCACGCTCAGGTTGATGTTGTAATCAATGTCGCCCTGGGTGACCCAAGTGCCGTTGCCGGAAAGGGTCATGCCCGGCAGGTCAATCTTCATGTTGTCGGTGATGATATGGTCCGCCTTCAGGACCACATCGCCGCTGAAGTTGGAAAAGACAAGGGCCGAAGGGTGCAATTGGGCGAGCGAAGCTGCAAACTCGCCGCCGAAGCTTTGCGCCAGGGCGTCGGGGAGAAAGTGGCCCTCTTTCGACTCAAAGGTGGCTTTTCCGTCCAGGGTGGCAATGGGATCGTCCGAGTCCATGCTGTAGTCAACCTTGCCCGAAATGCGTCCTTCGAGCACCTCGGGCAGATCGATATGGCGGATGATGTAAAAGGCGGGTATGTTGTTCCATTGTCCGACCAGGCGCATGACATTGGTCGACTTTTCATGTGTATACCTGCCGTGCACCGTGCCGCCGTCAACATTCGCCTGGAAACTGGACAAGCCGGACTCTTTTACGTTGTCAAAGACCGTGCCTTTGAAGTCAGTTCCTTTCCAGGGAGGCATTTCCAGGCTGCCGCCGCTGAGATTGTATTCCCAGATGCGTGGCGCTTTTTCGTCGTCTATTTTGGCGGGGCCGTTGTCGGGGTCCAAAGGCTCAAGGGGAAGAAGCCACGTGGCGCTGGTCGGGGGAATATGGGCGTCTTCGGCATGAACGACGATTCGTCCGGTGGGCGCCTCTTCGTCGGTGTTGTCCATGGTCACGTCCACATGCGCATTGCTGCATCGCAGTGGGATGGGGCAGTCTTTCGGCAGGAAGGTTACGTTGTCAAAATGGCCACCCAGCGTGATGACATTGGTTTCAGGACCGGAGCCGGCCGGCTTCCATTCGTAAAAACCGTCCGTGGCAAAGGTGCCCGTGGCGGTATAGGGAATGTTCATGCACTTTCCCGCCGTGTTGATGTCCAGCTTGGGAACATCGACGCGGACGTGGTTCTGTTTCCATTTGTTCTGCACCCAGCGGTGGCTCAGGGCGGCTTTGATCGTGGTTGCGTCTATGGCCGCCTCGCCGCGGATTTCCATGGTTTTGTGCGGGACGATCTTCGCGGAGAGGCTCTTTATGACCGCCCCCGTGCCGATGGGTTTGCGAAGCCACCATTCAAAACCGACGCGCGTTTGGGTCACGTCGGCGGAGGCTTCGAGTTCTATCAGCTTTTCAGAGACGGTGCCGCTGCAGCGGACGCTTGCGGTTCCGTCGAGCATGAGTTCCGGCACCGGCGCGTGCAGTATGGTCTTTTCCAGGTCGGCGAGGGTGCCGCTGGCGGAAAAGACGGCACTCTTCTTTCCAAGGTCGTAGCCAAAACGCCCGAAGAACGGTTGTCCGTTGATCTCCGCACTGAGCGGGTCTGCACGCAGGTTTCCTTCAGCAAGCAGGGCGGAGCAGGAGAGTCGTGACAGCGTGATTCCCTTGAACGGTTCCGAGATGCCGCCGTTGAGAATTACCAGCGACCCGGTCGGTTGGCGGCTCTCGGAGTCCCAGGAGACCTGCAGGGGGCCAAAGTCGACGTGCGCACCCGGAAAGCCAAGGGATTTCTTCGGCGCAAACTCAAGTTTGGCGGAGGCTGCCGTCGCCTCTGCGACGAAAGAGGGGGCTGCCATGGTGCCGCGCAGTTTTGCGGCCAGTCGGTAGGGCGTGCCCAACTCGACGGAGAGGTCACCGTAGGCTTCGGTTGCGGCGGGAAGGTATTGGGCTATGGCGGGGGTGATGGGGAGTTTGTCCGCATTGAGCCGCAAATCGAAGGCGGGGCTTGGTCCTGAAAGGGAAATGCTGCCCTCCAGACGCCCCGAGGCCTGGTCCGTGTCGAGACGTCCCGCCGTGATGTCCAGAAGTTGTTTTGAACGGTCATACTGGGCGAAAAGGTTTAGGGAACCGGTTGCCGGCCTTAGAAAGGCTGGCTGGAACGGACTGGCAAGGTGCTCAAAACGCAGGTCCATGGCCGCCGTGACCAAGCCGCCGGCATAGCCGGCCACGCGCAGACTGGGCGTGACACCCCCGCTTGAGACATAGCTCCGTGCGGCGGGAAGGTAACGGCAGACATCCTCCAAAGAGGCCGGTCCGGACTGGAAGCGCAGGTCAAAATCATCCGTTGAGGCTACCCGCCCAAACACTTCAAATTTCTTCTGCTCATTCTGGTTGACCATGCCGGTAATCCGGGCCACGAGGTCGGTGGCGCCCGGTTGGCGGGAGGCGTCAAAATCAATATCGTCGATGCGCAGATCCGCGCCGTTCACCAGGTTAAACAGATGGAAGCCGCACCCGTTACCGCGGATGCGAAAGGGGAAATTCGGGATTTGCACCGCTTTGCCGGGGGGGCTCTTGGGGGGGGACAGCCATTGGGCACTGGCGGGTCGGGACACTTCGATGACAGCCCCGTCAAGGGTGACCTGCCCGAGGGTAAGTCGTCCCGCCAGCAAATCAGCCAAGTCCAGGTTTATGCGCACCTTCGGTGCGTCCAGCAGCAGCGACGGTCCGTCCTGGGGTTCCAGGTGAATGCGGACCCTGTCGGCCACCAGTCCGCGAAGGCCGTTAATGGCCACCGTGCCGACACTGAAATGGCCGCCCAGGCGTTCACTGGCCGTTGCAAGCAGGCTCTGACGAAGGTTGTCGAGCCGGTTTCGGACGACCACCGCCCCGGCGGCAAGAAACCCGGCGGCAACCAGCAACAACAGCAGACCGGCCCTCAGCCTGCGTCCGTAGTGGGGCGGGAGAGGGTCGGTTGCTGGGGTTGGCATGAGTTCGGGATTATGCGTTGGTGCCGCTCTCATCCGTGGTGCCATAGCCTTTGGCCGCCCAATCCATCTTCTTGGTTTCGATGATTCGACTGCGGAGGGATGAGGCCACTTCGGGGTTGTCTTTGAGGTATTGGCGCGTGTTTTCGCGCCCCTGCCCAATGTTCTCGCCGTTCATGGAAAGCCACGAACCGCTCTTCAGAATAATCTTTTCCTCGATGGCCAAATCAAGGATGTCGCCTTCGCGGCTGATGCCCTCATCGAAGAGTATGTCGAACTCCGCCTGTTTAAACGGCGCGCTGAGCTTGTTTTTGACGACCTTTACGCGCACCCGGTTTCCAACGTTCTCCTCGTGATCCTTGACCCCGGAAATGCGGCGGATATCCAGCCGCAGGCTCGAGTAGAACTTGAGCGCCCGACCGCCGGTCGTCGTTTCCGGACTGCCAAACATGACGCCGATCTTCTCGCGTATTTGATTGATAAAGATTACCAGCGTCTTGGAACGGCTGATGATGGCGGTCAGTTTGCGCAGCGCCTGCGACATGAGACGCGCCTGCAGACCCATCTGCATGTCGCCCATGTCACCTTCCACCTCGGCCTTCGGCACCAGCGCGGCCACCGAATCCACCACGATGACATCCACGGCATTGCTGCGCACCAGGCTTTCACAAATTTCCAGCGCCTGTTCGGCCGTGTCGGGCTGGGAGACGAGCAGATTGTCGATATCCACGCCAATTTTGCCGGCGAAGGTGGGATCGAGCGCGTGTTCGGCGTCAATGTAGCACGCTATTCCACCCGTCCGCTGCGCGCTGGCCACCACGTGGAGCGCCAGCGTCGTCTTTCCGGAAGACTCGGGTCCAAAAATCTCAACAACGCGTCCGCGCGGCAGTCCGCCGATTCCGGTCGCGATGTCCAGCGAAAGGCTACCGGTAGAGATGGCCTCCACCCCGTCTTTGAATGAATCATCGCCCAGACGCACCAGCGTGCCGCGTCCAAACTGCTTCTCCAGCTGCGCAATGGCGATGTCCAGCGCCTTCGCCTTGCCCTTGTCTTCCACATTGGCTGCCATGATATGTCCTCCAAGAAGTTATACTGAAAATCTTTTCACCTAAGCCGTAGTGTGCCAGATTTGTCTTCCCTTGTCAAGTCCCCCGAATCCTCTCGATGACCGGAACGGTTTCCGATGCCATGATGACACTCGCGACCGCACTGCGGCAAGTGGAAGGGATGTTTCATTAACTCGAAATCTACCGCGGCCGTATAAGCAACTGGCTGCCGTTCACTTCATAGCCGAAGTTGGCGAGCGGCCACTGGCGAATGATCAGGTCCATGACGGTGCGGATGCGCACCTTGTGCATGGTGCAGGGGTTGATGGGCACCTCCGCGAGCGTCCGCTTCGCGGCAACTTCCGCGTTCAGTTGGCGGGTAAGCGGCGTGAGCACGTCGCGAAGCCGCGCAGCCTTCGCGCCAAAGGCGGTCTGAAGCGGGTTCTCTCCCGTGTCGGGCAGGACAACATCGACAACGCGGTCCAGTTCCGCCCTTTGTTCGGCAGAGAGGCTGTTCTCGTCGGTAAGCAAAACGGTCTTGGGGCTGGTGTTTCTGAGCGAAGCGACAAAGAGGTATTCGCCGGTGCAGTCAATGGCGATCTCCTCGGACGGTATGCGGGCGGACATCAACACCGCTTCAAGTACCGCCTGGAGCGGGGCTTTGTCCATGAAGATCTCGCCGCAGGTGGAATTGGCGATGTAGTTGTCCGCAATAATGGCCGTACCGAGACTTTCGCTGAGCACCGCAAACACATTTGAAAGGGGGGTCTTGGCGCCGAAGGCCACGCTGGCGTTCATGGCGGCAAAACGCTCGTGCAACCGTCCTTCGAGACTCACCTGCAACAGTGCCTCATACCGTTCCGGATAGATGAAATAGGCGTGGCTCAGGGGGGCGATCTTGCATTCCACCGCGTCCGCAAGCTGCTTTGCCAGGGATTCGTAGGGCATATGTTCGACCGACAGGGCGGGCACGGATCGTTCCTCAAGACCGCTCATGGCCACGATGCCGCCGCCGGCCTCCTGGCCTACTTTGCGCACAACGTCCCCGAGTGAGGCCGCCTCATGGGTGAAGCTGACCTTGGGAAAGTTGGCGGCCATGGCCGGTGCGGAATTGGGCGTTTTGGCGGGCGTATTCTCATTGCGCTGCCGCGCGGGAGTGCAGGCGCCAAGAACGGCAAGGGCAAGGACCAAAGTCATGTGTGTCAGACGGCTGAAAAACATGGTCTGAACTCCGGAAAAAGGGACGTGTTGGACTTGGAGAGGACACCACCCGGCACCTTCCAAGCGAATGCGTTTTCATTTTACTACTATCCGGCAATTTCATTCACCTTCCCAGAAACGCTTTTTCCAAACAATCGGCAACCCAATCCGCGGTTCACAATTCATAATTCGGTAACACTTTAGCCGACTGGCGCATAGGGTCTTCTTGCTCTTAATCTTGCTCTTGCTCCAGTTTGGGAATCAGGGGAGTCCTCATCAATTCGAACAAGATTAGGAGCAAGAGCAAGAGCAGGAGAATAACCAAGCAGGCCACGCCAATCGGCTAAACGGTCGCCACAATTCATAATTCCCAATTCGTAATTCGTAATTCCTCTGGCTGCGGCTTTGCCGCACCCGCGGTCCTTGCCGTCAACCTGCAAAGCACGTATAATTGCGCCCATGATCTTCTTCCTTTTGACCATATTAGCCTACAGCACCCAGAACGAGGCCCTGTTTGCGGGAAGCGTTCCGGAAAAGGTCCCCACCTTTCAGATGACGGTGCGGGGTTCGGCGCCGTTCTATGCCGGAATGCGGGTCAATGGAAAGTGGGTCGATGACGCGGGCACCGAAATCCCCCCCCGGCAGGAGGTGGAACTCGTGCCCGATGCGCCCTGGCAAACGCAGGAGACCTATCGGATTCTGCGCTCAAAGGTGGAGGCGAAGTACGAAACCCCCGCGATGCGCCGTGACCGCCTGCACAGGGCGCTTGCAACACAGGGATTTTCCCTGCGTGAAACGGCCAACGGTTGGCTGCCCGTGCGCGACTCCGACATGCAGTACGCCGTGCGCATGCGCAAGATGCTGGCGGCCTCCCGGCAGTCCGCAGCCGAAACGCCTGCTCCGGCCGTCCCGTCAAGCCCGGTGCAGGACAGCGCTGAAGCCAAGAAAATGAGCCAGCGGTTCTTTGCCGCCATGCTGGCGATTCCCATTGCCTGCCTGGCCGCCATCGTCTTTATTGCGAAGAAAATGTTGTTTGACGGTGATGACCTGCAAAAGGTGTAGCTGTCCGGTCGGCTGACCCGCCCTGGACTTGTACGGATTCAGGCCCGGCGCGACGCGCGTGCCGACCTTGATGAACCCCTTGATAAGGAACAGAACGCCCATGCTTTACAGCGAATTTGGACGCACCGGAGAGACCGTATCACGGCTTGGTTTTGGAGCGATGCGCTTTGAGCGCCCCGATGACAGGGAAGCCATGGCTGCGGTCGTCCTGCATGCCTTTGAAAAGGGAATCACCTATTTCGACACCGCACCCGCATACTGCGACGACAAGAGCGAGGCGATATGCGGGTTGGCCATCAGGGAAATGAAGAAGACAGGACGCACCTTCCAGGTCTCTTCCAAGACCATGGCCGCGACGCGCGACGAGGTCCGTGCACAGTGCGAACGCTCGCTGGAGCGGCTCGGGGTGGACGCTATCGACTTTTATCATGTGTGGTGTCTCGTTCAGCCGGAGGATTTGCCCGCCCGCAAGAAACTGGGTGTGCTGGATGCCTTCCGCGAACTCAAGGAAGAGGGACTTGTCCGGCACATCTCCGTGTCCACCCACCTGGAGTATGACAAGGTCGGGACGATGCTGGACCAGGGGGAGGGTGCCTTTGAGGGCATGCTCATCGGGCTGAACGCGCTGAACTATCCGCTTCGCTATCCCGGCGCAAAGGCGGCCATG
>CAIJOU010000497.1 GCA_903822375.1 Candidatus Hydrogenedentota bacterium | reverse complement strand
CGGATGCTTCCGGGAGGGCGCCTCAGTCATTCACCGTCTTCCATTGTCAATTGTCAACTATCCATTGTCAATTAGAACAGAATCTCTCCCCCACGCCCCTGTGCGATCAGGGAGGTGTAGGTCTTCAGTTCTTCCTGGACGGCCGGGTCGGTGAGGTCGATGGTCTTGCCCTTTTCGGCGGCCATATACGCGGCCTGGCAGAGCAGGGTGATCTTGGCGCCGTACTCAAAGTTCAGGAAACCGTCCTTCCCCTCACTGAAGCATTTCACGGCGTCCTGAATCTCGTCGACATAGCCATACAGGTCGGCTTCGTTCGTCTCGACCGCGAGCAGACCACGGCTGGCGGTTGACTTTTCCAGAGCCAGTTCGGAGTCGGCGGCGGCTTCAGCGGCCTGGTCGCCGATGAAGATTTCGAGCGGCGACTTGAGCGAATTCAGTTCAAAGGCGTAGCCGGGTCCAAGCCCGTCCATCATCAGGCGCAGTCCCTGCTTGTCGTACATCCAAGAATTGGTGAACTGGGCCTGCACAAGCTGTCCGGTCTCCGGATTCTTGAAGGTGACAATACCGGTGGCGAAGTCCTCGGCCGGAGTCTTGCTGTAGTCTACGCCCATGCGCTTCATAAGTTCGTCACGATACTTGGGCACGCCCCACTTGAGCAGCGAGGTGACGGCGCTGACGGAGACCGGTTCCAGGAAGTCCACCGGCTTTCCGGTCGGATTGAGCACGTACCAGCCCACGGCGATGCTGTGGCAGCCCATGTCGGACAGCACGCCGCCGCCCTGACGGGTCGGGTCCCAGAACCACGGCTCATGCGGTCCGGAATGCTCTTCCGCGCTGCGTGCAAGCGCAAGCGGCCCCATCTGGGCCTGCACCTGCTTCAACTGCTCCATCTGGGCACGGATGCCCTTCATGTGCACCTGGTTCTCAAAATACGCCGTGGGAATGCCGGCGGACTTGGCAATCTCCACAATCTGATTGGCTTCGGCAACCGTGCGGCCCAAGGGCTTCTCACAAATGATGCCTTTGAGGCCTGCGCCGGCCTTGACCGCCGCGGCGATTTCCGTCATCAATTGGACACGGGCCATGTTAGGGGCAAAAACAGCGACCGCATCCACGTTGCGGCAGATTTCGTCCACCGAACCGTACACCTTGCAGGGACCGATTCCCGTGGCGTTGGCGACCGCGGCAAGTTCCTCTGCGCCTTTAAGGGCGTAGACACCGGCCAAATCCACTCCGCGAATCTGCGCCACGGCTTTCGCCTGAAATTTGGCGATGAACCCCGCTCCAATAAACCCAAGCCTGAAATTTGCCATTATGCGTTCTCCTTGCCGTTGTTGTGGCCTGCCCCCACGGGCAGACAGAAACACCATTATAGCCACCGATTGCGCTTTCCTCAATGCCTCCGTCAGACCATACTTGATTAACCACCCCTTCCCGAGCGGTGACGCTGATTTCAACGGGCTGTTCCTCCGCATTTAGCTGAAATCAGACAGGGCGGAAGTGGTCCCGCTATGCCTGCACGCCCATGGTGCGGGCAGACCGTGTAGAGCCAAATCCCTTTCGCACCGGCAGCTATATGAACCCGCCGCTCATCACCATATGTCTTATATTGGGCATTCTGCCCGATATGGGGTTCAAAGTGCGCAGTCTGGACCAAAAAAGTGCCCATTTT